>CAYLUV010000018.1:0-19994 GCA_964386955.1 uncultured Lachnospiraceae bacterium | reverse complement strand
GCCCGGTTCTTTTTGCCTCCGCCATGGCCGCCAACAGCCCCAGCAAAAAGCCACTGGCTATAATGATGCCGTAATATTTGATCTCAAAATTTCCAATCTGAATGCCGCTTCCCACATGGGATAGCAAAAGCCCCAGATTTGGAAAACGAATGTCTGTTATATTCATCTGCTGCACTCCCTCATCTTTCCTTTTTGTACGATAAAAGGGAAAAATTCATTTCTCCTTTTACCGTCATAGTTAAGAATCAGTGTATCACACAGGGATTTTTTTCACAATAGACTTCCAAACTTTATCTCTTATTTACAATATTGCGGGCAACATGTACACCGCTGGCAGATGCATGAGAAAGAGAATGTGTGATTCCGCTACCGTCACCGATAATATAGAGTCCTTTGTGCATGGATTCCAGATTCTCGTCCACTTCCACTTCCATGTTGTAGAATTTTACTTCCACACCGTAGAGAAGGGTATCTTCATTGGCTGTACCTGGTGCTACTTTGTCCAGCGCGTAGATCATCTCAATGATACCGTCCAGAATACGTTTTGGAAGCACAAGACTCAGATCTCCAGGTGTTGCATTTAACGTCGGTGTAATGAAGGCTTCCTGAATACGGCTTTCTGTAGAACGACGTCCACGAATCAAATCGCCGAAACGCTGTACGATAACCCCGCCGCCCAACATATTGCTGAGTTTTGCAATGGATTCTCCGTATCCATTGGAATCTTTAAATGGTTCAGAGAAATGTTTTGCCACCAGAAGAGCAAAGTTTGTATTTTCTGTCTGTCTTTCTGGATCTTCGTAGCTATGTCCGTTTACTGTAATGATGCCGTTGGTATTTTCATTTACCACAGCACCCTTTGGATTCATACCCCGCCGCCCAACATATTGCTGAGTTTTGCAATGGATTCTCCGTATCCATTGGAATCTTTAAATGGTTCAGAGAAATGTTTTGCCACCAGAAGAGCAAAGTTTGTATTTTCTGTCTGTCTTTCTGGATCTTCGTAGCTATGTCCGTTTACTGTAATGATGCCGTTGGTATTTTCATTTACCACAGCACCCTTTGGATTCATACAGAAAGTACGAACCTTGTCGCCGTATTGTTCTGTACGGTATACAATCTTACTCTCGTACAGTTCGTTTGTCAGATGAGCAAAAACTGCTGCTGGAAGTTCCACGCGAACACCGATGTCCACACGATTTGATTTGGTGGAAATATTCAGTTCCTTACATACAGATTCCATCCATTTACTTCCGATTCGACCAACCGAGATAATACAGTCATCACAATGGTAAGTGGCATCCTTACAGATAACATCATAGCCATTGTCAGAAGTGGAAACCGTCAATACCGGTGTGTTAAAGTAAAAAGTAACCTTTTCTTTTAATTCGTTGTAGAGATTTTCCAGAACAATGTAGTTAATATCCGTTCCCAGATGGCGCACAGATGCGTCCAACAAATGCAGGTCATTCTGAATACAAAGTGTTTTGAATTTTGTACCTGCAGTGGAGTAAAGCTTGGTGCCTTCCCCGCCGTAGCGAAGGTTGATATCATCTACATATTTCATCAGATCCAGAGATCTCTGTTTGCCGATATATTCATAGAGAGTGCCGCCAAAATCGTTGGTAATGTTATATTTTCCATCAGAAAATGCACCAGCGCCGCCAAATCCGCTCATAATACTACAGTCCTTACAGCTGATACAGTTCTTGATCTTATCTCCGTCAATCGGGCATTTACGATTGTGAAGTGCATGACCTGCCTCAAATACGGCTACATTTAAATCTGGTCTTTTCTGGGTAAGTTCGTAAGCAGCAAAAATGCCTCCTGGGCCTGCGCCAACAATAATAACATCATAATTCATTTGATAGGTGTCCTTTCTTTCCTGGTGATTCATGCTTAAAAGTTCATTGACTGATACTCCAAGCACATCTGCAATTTTTAACAACATCTGGACATCCGGCATGGATAATCCTTTTTCCCACTTGGATACAGTCTGTCTGGTGACAAACAGCTGCATCGCAAACTGTTCTTGGGAAAGGTGTTTCTCTTTTCTGTATTTTTTTAGATTTCCTTTGAACATCAGCTCAACCTGCCTTTATCTATTTCCATTGCATATTATATGGTAGCAAATCCATTTAAACAAGCAACGAAAATTAACATTATTACAGAAAAGTATAATGCATTTTTCTCTCCATGAAAAGAAAAAACACACAGAATCCACAAACCGGAAAGGATTTCCCCGAATCTCACAAACAAACGATAAACCCCTTGTCAGATTTTTGTTTTGTATGATACAATATGTTGATGTTTTGTGACAATTAACTGTAGAAAAGAGGAAATAAATATGAAACTTGGTATTGTAGGCCTTCCAAACGTAGGCAAAAGTACATTATTTAACTCATTGACCAAAGCAGGGGCAGAATCCGCCAACTACCCATTCTGTACCATCGATCCAAACGTAGGTATCGTAGCGGTACCAGACAAACGTCTGGATGTATTGGCAAAAATGCACGATTCTGCAAAAGTGGTTCCTGCTACCATCGAATTCGTAGACATTGCAGGACTCGTAAAGGGTGCTTCCCACGGTGAAGGTCTTGGAAACCAGTTCCTTGCCAATATCCGTGAAGTAGATGCCATCGTTCACGTGGTTCGCTGTTTTGAAGATTCCAATGTAGTTCATGTAGACGGTTCTGTAAACCCTCTTCGTGATATCGAGACCATCAACTTTGAGCTGATTTTCTCCGACATGGAAGTGTTAGACCGCCGTATTGCAAAACAGAGCCGCGGTGCAAGAAATGACAAAGCCCTTGCTAAAGAAGTAGAATTATTAAACCGCTTAAAAGCGCACTTAGAAGATGGCAAACTGGCCAAAACTTTTGAGACAGAGGACGAAGAAGAATTAGAGATCATTGCAGACTGCAATCTTTTAACAGACAAGCCTGTTATTTTTGCTGCCAACGTATCCGAAGATGACCTTGCCAACGACGGTGCAGACAACCCATATGTGGCTCAGGTAACAGAATATGCCAAAGAATTTGACTGCGAAGTATTCGTGGTATGCGCACAGATTGAACAGGAAATTGCAGAGTTAGACGAAGACGAGAAAGCCATGTTCTTAGAAGATTTAGGTCTTTCCGAATCTGGTCTGGAAAAACTCATCAAAGCAAGCTACAGCCTTTTAGGTCTCATCAGTTACTTAACTGCAGGTCCTATGGAATCCAAAGCATGGACCATCAAGAAGGGCACCAAAGCTCCACAGGCTGCCGGCAAGATTCACTCCGACTTTGAGCGTGGTTTCATCAAAGCCGACGTTGTGGCATACGATGACTTAGTAGCTCTCGGAAGTAACGCTGCTGCTAGAGAAAAAGGCCTCGTTCGCTCCGAAGGAAAAGAATATGTGATGCAGGATGGAGACGTTGTATTATTTAAATTCAACGTATAAAAAATTACGGTCATAAGTCTTTACTGTGGTTGATTTTTCGATTTTAACGTAGGAAAGTGCTTTACTTTATTGCTTTATCATGGTATCATAGATAGTAGGCTTATTATATCACGATGAGGTGACTAAAATGGGTAAAGAATTAAAAACCGATGCAGTGAAGCAGCTCTTCGAAGGGATTTTAACCCTGGACAGCCAGGAAGAATGTTTCCATTTCTTCGAAGATTTGTGTACTGTCAATGAATTATTATCGCTGGCACAGCGTTTTCAGGTAGCTAAGATGTTACGAGAAGATCATACTTATCTGGAAGTTGCCGAGAAAACAGGTGCATCCACAGCAACAATCAGCCGTGTAAATCGTTCTTTAAATTATGGAAACGACGGATACGACATGGTATTCTCCCGAATCAAGAAGGACGAATAAGAAGAAAAGCGCTAGTTCCCGAAGGAACCGGCGCTTTTTTAAGTGCAGTCATATGAATTAAATTTTTTATAATCGGCATATACCACTTTCTACCTATTTTTCATCTTCGCTCAGGGAAATATAAGAATCCTCCATCGTCACCTGATAAGATAAGTATACTCTATGGTTTGTATACTCCTTGCCATTTTTCAACGGTGTATACTGAATATTCTCCGTATAAGAATAACTATATACCGGAGATTCCCCCTGCAAAGTGCCTCCAATAAACTTTCCATCTCCAAAGATCCTTCTGCCTCTTCTCTTTTCACTTTGCCAGATTTGGATTGCTGACTTTCTGTTCCAGAAGTGTTCTCGATTCGAAGAACTTTACCTGTCTCAGTCCCTTGGGCGCAAGCATGAATCGGAGCCATTATAGAAAAGATGGCAACCATGTAGGTCAACATCATATTCTTACTTGTCTTCCCCCATCTCATCTATCATGGACTCTATCATCTGTTTTCTTATATAGATATCATAGCACAGAAGCATCATATAGGAAAGTTTATTTAAGAATTCTCCTTTTTCTCCTTCTATCTGGAATGTTTTTTCGGCTTTTTCTTTTAAGCGTTCCAGTTCCTCCTTCATTGGATGGTAATGTTCGTTCATCATCTGAAACATTTTTTGGTACACTTCGAATAGTCCCACTTTATCCTCGAAATCCTTTTCTTTTCCCAGGCAATGCTCGGTCAAAGGGGTCAGTACCTCCTTGATATCTGCTATGGACATAATACTTTTGAAATAGTAGATAAAGATCAAGAGAATCATATGATCTTTGGTATATTTTTTCTTCTCCGGCGGTGGCAGCAATTTGTTCTTGGTGTAGTTGTTGATCATGGTCTTCGTCATAATCTTTTCTTCCGGCGTTCTCTTGGTGTAGGATAGCTGCTGTTCCATAAAGGTGGTCATCTGATCCATATAAAGCTCGATATTCGGAATATCTTCCGGTCTGATATAATCTAGTCTTGCCATCTGCTCCAGCCAGTCTTTGGATTCTTTCGACATAGTTCCCTCCTGCAAGTTGTCTGTATTATTTTTGTCTTTCCAACAGCATTCTTTGCTTATTATTTTCCCTTGGTTGCCACAATTTTTTCCTTTAATTCTGGATCAAAGGTACCATTTTTGTACATGGCAATCTCATATTTGTAAGGTGGATAGGTTTTTACCTTTTCTTCCGTTCCCGGCACATAAGGGGATTCCAGAATCTTTGGTATGTGGGCAAACCGTTCATCATAAATCACTTTTTTCAGCGTTTCAAATCCCACATAGCCAAATCCTGCATTTTCGTGGCGGTCTTTTCCTGCGCCGCATGGATTTTTACTGTCATTGATATGAAATGCTGCAATCTGGTCTAGTCCCAGGATGCGCTGGAACTGCTCCATAGTTCCCTCATAATCTTCCACCAAATGATAACCGCTGTCATTGACGTGGCAAGTGTCAAAGCAAACCCGCAGCTTGTCATTGTACACAACTTTATCGTAGATGCGAGCCAGTTCCTCGAAATTTCTTCCTATTTCAGAACCTTTCCCCGCCATAGTTTCCAGTGCCACAAAAACCTCAGTATCCTTTGTCAGCACTTCGTTTAATCCCTTGGCAATCTGGTCAATACCAGCTTCCACTCCCGCTCCCACATGGGAACCTGGATGCAGCACCAATACTTTACTTCCCAACGCCTTGGTTCGCTCCAATTCCAACTGCAAGAACTCCACACCCAGTTCAAAAACTTCTGGTTTTACGGTGTTTGCCAAATTAATGATATAGGGCGCATGGACGATAAATTCTTCGATGCCATGCTGTCTCATAAGTTCCCATCCGGCTTCTATATTTAATTCCTCAATTTTCTTTCTTCTTGTGTTTTGCGGTGCTCCTGTGTAAATCATAAAAGTATTGGATCCATAGGAGACAGCTTCCTTTACCGAACCCAAAAACATATCTTTTCCGCTCATTCCCACATGGGAACCAAGTTTTATATTATTTTGCATTTTTTATCCTCTTTCTATGCTGTTTGTCTTGGTCTTATCTTACCATATTTTTTTCTCCTTGTCTTTCTTAAAAATGAATAGAAATTTCCGAATCGGTACATCATTACTTTATGACATGATAAAAGACCGACATAAAGCGGAGGAAATGATTTATGGCACTTAACAAAGTGGAAATCTGCGGCGTCAATACTTCTAAGCTTCCTCTTCTGACCCAACAGGAGAAGGATGCTCTTTTTGAAAGAATTGAACAAGGCGATCAGGAGGCACGAGAACTTTACATCAAGGGAAATTTGAGACTGGTGTTAAGTGTAATTCAAAGATTCACTGGAAATGGAGAAAATGCAGACGATCTTTTTCAAGTTGGATGCATTGGGCTTATGAAGGCCATCGATAATTTTGACCGCACACTGGATGTCAAATTTTCCACCTATGCCGTTCCCATGATTATCGGGGAAGTGCGGCGGTATTTGCGGGACAACAATTCCATTCGGGTAAGCCGTTCCCTTCGAGATACTGCCTACAAAGCTATCTATGCCAGAGAAAAGTTCTGCAAAGAACAAGACCGGGAACCCACCATGGAGGAACTGGCCTCATTGCTGGAAATGAAAAAGGAGGATATTGTGTATGCACTGGATGCCATCGCCTGTCCGCTCTCCCTCTACGATCCTGTCTATCAGGAAGGAGGAGACACTCTATATATTATGGATCAAGTCAGCGATAAAAAGAATCGGGAGGAAACCTGGGTGGAACACATCTCTCTGCGGGAAGCTATGGACCGTCTTTCCGACCGGGAATATCATATTATCCAATTGCGATTTTTTGAGGGAAAAACCCAAACCGAGGTAGCGGATGAAATCAGCATCTCCCAGGCACAAGTAAGTCGTCTGGAAAAAGCCGCCCTTAAAAATATGCGTAATTACCTTACCTAACAGAAAAACCATGTCCTTGGAGCCAAAGCTCCCTGGACATGGTTTCTTTTTTCGTTGTTTGTGTTTTATTGTGCTGTTGTGGTTGCTTCTGTTGGGGTTGTCTCCGTAGTTCCTGTAGTAGGAGCTTCTGTAGTCCCCTCAGAAGGTACTTCCGGTTTTGGCTCTTCTTCCACTACCACTGTTCTGGTAATCGCTTTGCCTGCCACTCCATTTACACTGGTTACATTGTATGTAATTACATAAGCACCTGCTGTCATTGTATCAACAGCTGCCATTTCCTGACCATCCTTTGTAATAGTATAAGTAACCTTTGTGGCATCGGTCACATCGATACTGCTGTATCTTGTGTTTGCTGCGATACCCGCTAAGATCTGATCTCTTCCATATACCGTTCCTGCTTTTACAATCTGCTGACCCGCTTCGTTCTTCACTGCACTGTCTGTAAGCACTGGTGCGGTAAAGTCTTTCACATGGATGCGAATGGTCTTAGATGCGGTTCTCTTTCCATTGGCTTTTGTCCCAGTTACACTGTACTTGATGCGGTAAGTACCCGGTTTTGTAAAACGTAATGTCTTTGAACTGGTAATCTTCTGGATTCTTGTGCCGTAGTTCTTGGAATAAGTAATCTTAATCTTATTGGTCAGACTCTTACCATCCCTGTCACATGCACTGATTCCTTTCATATACTTCAAAGATACAGTATTCTGTGTATCTGTAAGCTGCAAGGTCTGATCTTCCAAGCCCGTCATAATCGGTCTGGTTGCTCTTATTACCTTTACTTTGAAATCTGCATATGTATAATAATTGCGGCTATCCTGCACCCAATATTTCAGATAGTAGGTTCCCGGTTTGGATGTATCTACCTTACCGTTTACCTTGATCTTGGATGTGATATTCTTTTTCCTGTAATCTTTGGCAGTTACACCGGATTTCAGATTGTATTTTGTTCCAACCATAATCTGTGTTTCTTTCTTCTCAGAAATCTTGATGGTTGGTCTGTATTTGTAATGTGGATTATTCGGATCTGTGTCAGTTGGATCCCATTTTCCAGAGGATTTGGTCTTTACCTTAATGTTAGATGGTTTGCCAAGTGGTCCTGCATTCTTGCTGTCATAGATAACAACCTTTGTTCCGATGGAACAATTGTCATAGATCCATTTTGCATCTTCCACCGTTACTCGTACACAGCCGTGAGAAGCCTGTTTCCCTAACTTTCTGTACTGATTGATGGCAAGTTTGCGGTTATTATTGTATTCTCTGTAATAAACGGAGTGGAACAGATAGTGACCGGAGATTCTGGTACAATACTGTCCCCACACTGGTCCATCCAGTTCATGCCAGCGCATCTTTGCCTTCGTGTAGAAGGTTCCCACTGGTGTTGCATTGTTCTTTCCTGTGGAGCAGAGCATCACTCTCACCGGCACATTGTTCTTGTATGCGGTAATTACGTTCTGCTTACGATTTACCTTTAATACATAGCCGCTTGCCGCCTTTGTCTCCTTGGCATTTCCAAGAAACAAAGTAATCATCATACAGGCTGCAAACAGCACAAAAAACATAGATCGTCTGCTTTTTTTGTTCTTATGCATTGCAATTCTTCCTTTCATTTCCATATGATATTGTAACAAAAGATGTCATGTTCTCTGTGTCAAAGCCAGGACACACTGATTAGACACCATACTTATTCCATTATACGGAAGGGTTTCCCGCTTGTAAAGAAATAATTTCTTACAATTTTCTCATAGCAAAAGAAAAGGACGAAAGTTCCCTTTTGGGGAAACTCCCATCCCTTTCTTCTTGTATTGACTAAGAAATTGTTTTTGTTATCTATCTCACGCTTCCTCACCAAAAAGACTATGCACCAATTCTACATATTCCTGATAGGCTGGATAACGTGCCAGTGAATGTAAGCTATCAATGAGGGAACGATAATACCAGCCCTGTTTCTTCGGATCTTTCATATTGAAACGATTCCAAAGTTCTTCCCCCACCATCTGATGATCTCGCACCAGAGATCGGATATTGGCCAGCTTATCTCCCATGGCAATAAAGCGTACCGCCTCGGAAGCTTCCTCCTTTAAGTAGTGTATGGTATGGCTCTTTCGTTCCATCCATGTCTTACTCTTATCCTCACTCTCACAGTCCACCAGGTTTGCCACCCGGTCTCCAAATTCTCTTCGAATGTCTTCCACTGTGACAGCTTCACAATCTTCCACCGTATCATGCAAAAATGCGGCACTGATAATCTCCTCATCGGTCGTCATCTGCGACACGATCACGCCCACTTCCATCGGATGTACAATGAAGGGGGTCTTGGTACCTTTCCGAAACTGTCCGGCATGAGCCTGAACAGCAAATATAATCGCTTTATTTATCATGAGATAGCTCCACTATATAACCAATCTTACTCTTCTTCTTTTGCAGCTTCTTCTAAAATCTTCTGCTGAACATCGCCAGGACATACTTCATAACGGCTAAATTCATAAGAATATTCACCGGAACCACCTGTCATGGAGCGAAGGTCTGTTGCATATCCCATCAGATTTGCCATAGGGATATCTGCTACGATTTCCTGTTTGCCGCCATCTAATGGATTCATACCAAGAACACGACCTCTTCTCTTGTTCAGATCACCCATAACATCACCAGTATTCTGGTCAAGTACAACAACCTTCAGAGAAACGATAGGTTCAAGAAGAACTGGTTTTGCATCCATGATACCCTTCTTGAAGGCAAGGATTGCTGCCATCTTAAATGCCATCTCGGAGGAGTCTACTGGATGATAAGATCCATCTAATAAAGTAGCTTTTACACCAACAACCGGATATCCAGCTAAAGGTCCCTTCAGGCAGGATTCTGCAATACCCTTTTCAACTGCTGGGAAGTAGTTCTTAGGAACCGCTCCACCGAATACAGTTTCATGGAATTCATATGGTGTCTCCAGATCGCCGGATGGTTCAAACTGCATCTTAACATCGCCGTACTGTCCATGTCCACCGGACTGTTTCTTATGTTTACCCTGTACCTGTACAGTACCACGGATTGTCTCTTTGTATGCAACACGAGGTTTGCTCAGTTCAATCTCAACTTTGTAGCGGTCTGCCAATTTGCTCTTAACAACGTCAAGATGCTGATCTCCAAGACCATAGAGAAGGGACTGACGGTTTGCTTCGTCTCTCACTTCGCGAAGAGTAAGGTCTTCTTCCATCAATTTCTTCAGTGCTGCGGAAACCTTGTCTTCGTCTCCTTTTGCTTTTGCCTGATAACGCATATAGGTATATGGTGTAGGCATCTCTGCTTTATCATAGATAACTGGACAAATCTTTGTGGAAAGAGTGTCACCAGTCTTTGTCAGATTCAGTTTGGCAATGGCTCCGATATCACCAGAGTGCAGTTCTGGAACTTCAATCTGATCTTTGCCTCGTAATACATAAAGCTTGCCAACTTTTTCTTCTGCTAATTTTTCAGCATTGTAAAGGGTGGAATCTGCTTTCACAATACCGTTACATACTTTAATAAATGAGAATTTACCAACGAATGGGTCTGCGATTGTCTTAAATACATATGCGCTAGTTGCACGAGTATCGTCGAATGTTGCAGTGTGAACTTCGTCTTCTTTTGTATTTACACCGGAGAACTGAACGCCAATTCTATCAAGTGGTGATGGGAAATATTTGTTGATCGCGATTAAAAGTGCCTGTGCACCGTAGCTATCTACCGGAGAACCAATCAATACTGGAATGATGGAACGGTCATGTACGCTGGCGCGAAGTGCCATAGATACTTCTTCCTGTGTAAATTCTTCGCCTTCAAAGAATTTGTCCATCAATTCTTCGCTTGTCTCTGCTACCGCTTCGATCAAGTCTTCTCTACATTCGTCAAGATCAGCTTCTGTTCCTTCTGGAATCTCATACTCTTCATAAGTTCCGTCTGGGAGGTATCTTCTTCCTTCCATCTTAACTACGTTAACGAATCCCATAAATTTGCCATCTTCGCGAATTGGAAGGTGGAATGGAGCTACTTTCTTTCCGTATCTGTCTTTTAATTCGTCAACGATCTCCTGCAGTTTCACATGCTCATCGTCTACGTTTGTAACAAATGCCATACAAGGGATGTTGTATTTCTTACAGAAATCGAATGCACGTACTGTTCCAACTTCTACTCCTGATTTGCCTGAAATAACAATAACTGCTGCATCTGCTACACTGAGTGCTTCATAAACTTCGCCGGAGAAGTCAAAGAAACCTGGTGTGTCGATAAAATTAATCTTAATACCATCGTATTCAATTGGTACTAAAGATGCGTGAATAGAAAACTGTCTTTTCACTTCTTCTTTGTCGTAGTCACTGATAGTTCCACCCTCAGCTACTGTACGAAGACGATTGATAACACCTGCTGTATATGCAACACTTTCGATCAAAGCTGTCTTTCCGCATCCTCCGTGTCCAAGTAATACTACGTTTCTGATCTTGTCTGAAGTGTAAACGTTCATTTTCCAGTTCCTCCTAATCTGTAATTTATCGTGCTAACTGTGCAATTTCACTTCACTGCCGCTAACAACTTTAGATATATTTTACTAAAAAACAGAGTAAAATACAAGTCTTTTTTGGCAAAATTACAAAGAAAATGATAACACTATCTGATAATTCTCGTGCAACTCTTTGTATTATTTGGTAACTGTTTCTCAAAATCTTTATAGACAATTTAGCGCTTTATGGTGTAAAATCACTTTACAGTATAGATACCGACAACAACGTTTTTACAAGAAAAGAGAGCATTTATATGGAAAGAAGAGAGAATTTTACAGTTGGATTTATCGGTCTTGGCTTAATTGGCGGCTCCATCGCCAAAAATGTACGACGGGTTTATCCAAATTATCATATTATCGGCTATGACACTGACCCTGCTACCGTTCTTGCTGCCAAGGAAGAGGGCACCATCACGGTAGCTGCCCAGGCAGTGGACGAGACCTTTTCCCCCTGCGACTATATCTTCCTTTGCGCACCGGTGAATTATAATCTGGAATACCTAAAAATTCTTCGTCCTCTGCTGAAGGAAGGCTGCATTTTAACCGATGTGGGAAGTGTGAAGGGTTCCATTCACCGTGCCATCCATGAGCTGGATATGGATGCCATCTTTATCGGGGGACATCCTATGGTGGGTTCCGAGAAAGCCGGATTTTCCCATGGCAGTGACCGTCTCATAGAGAATGCCTACTATTTTATTACCCCCACCGATGCGGTACCGGAACAGGAAGTGACGGATTTTAGCCAGTTTATCGAGGAACTGGGAGCTCTGACTATTATTATGCAGCCGGAACGACACGATTCCATCACCGCCTCCATCAGCCATGTACCCCACATTATTGCGGCGGAGCTGGTTCATCTGGTAAAAAACATGGACGATGAGAACGGTATGCTAAAGGAACTTGCTGCGGGTGGTTTTAAGGATATCACAAGGATTGCCTCCTCCTCCCCTACCGTGTGGGAACAGATCAGTCTAGAAAATGTAGACAATATCCGGGGGCTTTTGATTCAAGCCATCTCCGATCTACAGCACATCGTGGATGAGCTTGGCAACAAAAATGGCGATTTTATCAATCAATATTTTAAGGAAGCGGGGGATTACCGAGCTTCTGTGCCAGACAATGCCAAAGGCTTAATGCAAAAATCCTACGAGATATTCGTAGACATTCCCGATGAACCGGGAACTTTGGCGGGAACTACCACCTACCTTGCCCTCAACAATATCAGTATCAAAAATGTTGGTATTATTCACAACCGAGAGTTCGAGGAAGGTGTCTTTAAGATCGTGCTTTACGATGAGGAATCCGCTAAGAAGGCCTACCGTGTACTGCGAGACCGCAACTATGAGGTTCATATTCGTAATTAGATACAGGAAGAATGCTTCCATTTTATTGCACAGAAAAGAGGAATGTTGTTATGATTTTTACAAGAAAAAATAGATTAAGAGGGGAGATTATTATCCCTGGCGACAAATCCATCAGCCATCGAAGTGTGATGTTCGGTTCTTTGGCAGAGGGATTGACTGAAATCCACGGATTCCTAAAAGGGGCAGATTGTCTCTCCACCATTGCCTGTTTTCAGGAGATGGGCATTGATATTCAGGAAAAAGACGGCATAATCCTGGTGAAGGGCAAGGGTCTTCACGGTCTTTCCGCCCCACAGCGCACCTTAAATGTGGGAAACAGCGGCACCACAACCCGCCTGATGTCCGGTATTTTATCTGGTCAAAATTTTACCAGTGTCATGTCCGGAGATGATTCTTTAAATTCCCGTCCTATGAAACGGATTATGACTCCCCTTTCCATGATGGGGGCTCAGATTGAAAGTATCCAGGGAAATGACTGTGCGCCTCTTCGGATTATGGGAACACCTCTAAAGGCCATTCACTACAACTCTCCAGTGGCTTCCGCTCAGGTAAAATCTGCAGTGCTTTTGGCTGGACTCTACGCCGATGGAATCACCAGCGTGACAGAGCCGGCTCTTTCCAGAAATCACACCGAGCTTATGCTCTCCTCCTTCGGTGCTTCCGTCACCAGCGAAGGGCTTACCGCCTCCATCACTCCACCGGAAAATCTCTATGGACAAAAGATTGTGGTTCCCGGAGACATTTCCTCCGCAGCCTTTTTTATCGTGGCGGGACTGATTACCCCAGATTCTGAAATTCTGATTAAAAATGTAGGCATCAATCCAACTAGAGCCGGCATTTTAAAGGTCTGTGAGGCTATGGGTGCAGATCTTACCTATTTAAATGTCAAGGATGATGTGGGAGAACCTACCGCAGACCTTCTGGTTCGCACCAGTCATCTAAAAGGAACTACCATCGAAGGTGAGATTATTCCTACCCTCATCGATGAACTTCCTGTCATTGCTTTGATGGCCTGTTTTGCAGAGGGTACCACTGTGATTAAGGATGCCCAGGAATTGAAGGTGAAGGAATCCAACCGCATTGACCTGATGGCAAATCACTTAAATGCCATGGGCGCAAAGGTTACACCGACGGAGGATGGTATGATCATCCAGGGCGGTCATCCTCTTCACGGCGCTTCCATCCACTGTAAATATGATCATCGCATCGCCATGACCTTTGCCATTGCAGGAAGCAATGCCTCTGGCGAAACGAATATTATAGACAGTGACTGCGTTTCTGTCTCCTACCCAAGTTTTTATGCAGACTTGGAGAGACTGAGTCGGTAACATTTTTCTTTGCATTTTTTCTGTCTTCCTTCATACTATAATATAGGAAGACAGATGTGCAGGTGATAACAATGGAAGAATATTACGACAGCCACGAAAATGACAATACCAATCCTTTTGCAAAATTCCTAAAAACACCGGGGCTGGATATGTTAAACTCTGCCTTGCCCTACGTGTCTCAACCCATGAGAAAACCTCTCGCTCTCTACATCAAATATGCGGAAATCCAGCGAATTATGGAGGACTTTGACCAGGAAGAACTCCTCTCTGCCTGTGGATTTCAGCCCAACAGTGCAGATCCGGAATCTATGCTAAAAGCTATGAAAATGGCAAGCGGTGGCCAGCCTACCCCACAAATTGACTCTCTTTTAAATATGATGCAAATGATGCGAAGCTACCAGACCTTCAACGAGTTCATGCAAAACAATCCGGAGCTGATGCACTTTCTATCCAGCATGATGCATCAAAAAAATGCTTTTGCAGGGACGGACAGCGGATCCTCCCAAGGTGTAGAAAACGCTGGGGGATTTCCCGGTCAAACCGGAGGAATCAACCCTATGGAGTTGCTAAAACAATTTTCTACCAGCAACGGCAGCGACAATCCCATGATTCTTCTGCAGGAATTGCTGAAAAATAACAATTTATCCCGTTGACTAAAAAACTAACCGTGATACAATAAAAGAAATATGCAGAAAGAAACGGCTTTTTGGCCGTTTTTTGCAGATAAAGGAGGACAACCCATGCCATTTATTAACACAAAAACAAACATCGCATTATCCAGAAAACAGAAAGAATTAGCAAAGACTGCATTAGCAGACTGCGTGGCTGCTATGAATCCAGAATGGACAAAGGTTCTTATGGCAAATTTCGAAGACAATTGCGCCTTATCCTTCGCTGGTGATTCCATCAGACCTTGCGCTATCGTTCAGATTAATCTTCTTGATAAAGCTGCTGCCACTGTTCCAGCTCCTGTTTTAGAAAAGGTACTGACAGCGGTAACTGAAGTAATCAGCAAAACCTTCGTTATTGATGCAGAGCAGATCATGGTATACTACAACTACTCTCCTTGCTGGGCATTAGACGGCAAACTCGTATAATACATTAACCAGTATGTTTACACCGAACGGAAAATATCTTTGCAATAAATTGAGATTTTTTATGTAAGGTAAAATAGAACAAGGATAGCATAAATCAGCAATGGAACGTGATTTATGCTATCCTTGTTTTTTTGGAAATCATTTTTCATTTAGTAAAAAGGTTGCTCCTTTATTTGGATTCCCTTCTATTTTTTATATCCTGCATTTTCTGCAATTTCTCGCTGCTGGAACAGTGCATTCACTGCCACTTTGTAATTTTCTACATTCTGCGCCTTTTTAATCTGCTTTTCCAGCTTCTTTGTATCTTCAAACATACCAATCCAATAATGCCACAGTTCTTTCATTTTAAAGAGAACGTTACGATCTCCAATCTGCAATGCCACATATTCCTCCAACAGTTTGTTATGAAACTCTCGCAGTTGTTCTTTCTTTATGCTTTCTCCCTGCTGCAACTCGCCAATGAGAGACGGATTCGCCACCATGCCTCTTCCTAGCATCACAAATTCCACTGCTGGAAATCTCTTAGTCCAAGTTTCATAATCTTCCTTTGTAAAAATATCTCCGTTATAACAAACCGGATTTTTGCTGTTTTCCAACGCCTTTTGAAAGGTATCCAAATCCACCTTTCCTTTGTAATAGTCTGTCCGCACCCGCGGATGAATAATCAGTTCGTGGAGAGGATATTTGTTGTAGACAGAAAGAAGTTGATCAAATTCATCTGCCTCAAACATACCAAGACGGGTTTTTATAGAAATTTTCATATCCAGTTCCGTAAATACCTGATCAAGAAAGGCATCTATCTGAAATGGATATTCCAAAAATCCTGCTCCTTTTTTCTTAGAAACCACTGTGCCGGAAGGACATCCAAGATTGAGATTCACTTCCTGGTAGCCGTACTCTTGCAGTACCTTTGCTACCCGCACAAAATCTTCTGCCTTGTTGGTTAAAATTTGAGGTACTGTGTTCATCCCCTCATTGTTTTCCGGCAATATTTCTTTTTTCTCCCTCGTATTCAATTCTCTGGTTGTATGGGGATTGATAAAAGGGGTAAAATATTTATCCGCAGCGGGAAAATATTTATGCTGTGTTTTTCGAAAAATATATCCTGTCACGCCCTCCATGGGGGCTAAATAATATTTCATACTGTTCTCCTACTCATTTTTTCGCTCATTATACCCTATTTTCTTCCTTTGTGGCAATGATGTTACAAAATAATCTAATATTTTTCAAAAACCTCTTGAAAGTAACCTTACGTCACCTTTTATAATAAGGATACATTTAAATTATGACATAAAACTAACGGATACATATAACAAGAGAAAGGAATTCAGACTATGAAAGGTATTATTTTAGCTGGCGGTTCCGGAACCCGTCTTTACCCTCTTACTATGGTAACTTCCAAACAGTTACTTCCTATTTATGATAAACCCATGATCTACTATCCGATGTCTGTTCTGATGAACGCAGGTATTCGGGATATTTTGATTATTTCTACCCCTGCGGATACCCCACGTTTCCAGGAACTTCTGGGGGATGGCAGCCGCTTCGGTGTAAATCTCTCTTATGCGGTACAGCCTAGTCCGGACGGATTGGCACAAGCCTTTATTATCGGGGAAGAATTTATCGGGGACGACTGCGTTGCCATGGTTCTCGGCGACAATATTTTTGCAGGTCACGGACTGAACAAGCGACTTCGTGCCGCAGTAGAAAATGCAAAGAATGGCAAAGGCGCTACTGTATTCGGCTACTATGTGGATGATCCAGAGCGTTTCGGAATCGTGGAATTTGACCACACAGGAAAAGCCATCTCCATCGAAGAAAAACCAGAGCATCCAAAGAGCAACTACTGTGTCACCGGTCTTTACTTCTACGACAACCGTGTTGTAGAATACGCAAAAAATTTAAAACCAAGTGCCAGAGGAGAACTGGAAATCACAGACTTAAACCGTATTTATCTGGAAAATGATGAATTAAACGTAGAACTTCTCGGACAAGGCTTTACTTGGTTGGATACCGGTACCCATGAAAGTTTAGTGGAAGCCACCAATTTCGTTAAGACCATCGAACAGCATCAGCATAGAAAAATTGGCTGTCTGGAGGAGATTGCTTATCTTCATGGCTGGATTACCAAGGAAGATATTATGGAACTCTACGAGCTTTACAAGAAAAATCAGTACGGCGCTTACTTAAAAGCCGTTGTGGATGGAAAATATCAGGAAAACTTATACTAAAAGGAGATTTATTATGACTATTATTGTAACCGGCGGTGCCGGATTTATTGGAAGCAATTTTATTTTTCATATGTTAGACAAATATCCAGATTACCGCATCGTATGCCTGGACTGCCTCACTTACGCTGGTAACTTATCTACCTTAGCTCCTGTGATGGACAACCCTAACTTCCGTTTTGTAAAGGAAAGCATCACAGACCGCGAGGCTGTGTATAAATTATTCGAAGAAGAACACCCTGACATGGTAGTAAACTTTGCTGCAGAGAGCCACGTTGACCGTTCTATCGAAAATCCAGAGATTTTCTTAGACACCAACATCAAAGGTACTGCTGTTCTGATGGATGCTTGCAGAAAATACGGCATTGAAAGATACCATCAGGTATCCACAGACGAAGTATACGGAGATCTTCCTCTGGACAGACCCGACTTATTCTTCACTGAGGAAACTCCAATTCACACTAGCAGCCCTTACAGCTCTTCCAAGGCTGGCGCAGACCTTTTAGTTCTGGCTTATCACAGAACTTACGGTCTTCCTGTTACCATCAGCCGTTGTTCCAACAACTACGGACCATATCATTTCCCAGAGAAATTAATCCCTCTGATGATTGCAAACGCCTTAAACGACAAGCCACTTCCTGTATACGGAGAAGGCTTAAATGTACGTGACTGGTTATATGTCGAAGATCACTGCAAGGCCATCGATCTCATTATCCACAAAGGCCGCGTTGGGGAAGTATACAACATCGGCGGACACAATGAGATGAAAAACATCGATATCGTTAAGATTATCTGCAAGGAGCTTGGCAAACCAGAAAGCCTGATTACTTATGTAACAGACAGAAAAGGCCACGATATGCGCTATGCCATCGACCCTACTAAGATTCACAATGAACTTGGCTGGCTTCCAGAAACTATGTTTGCAGATGGTATCAAAAAGACCATTCAGTGGTATCTTGATAATAAGGAATGGTGGCAGACGATCATTTCCGGCGAATATCAGAATTACTACGAAAAAATGTACAAAGATCGCTAGAGGTAAATTCGCATGAAGATATTAGTAACTGGCGTGGCTGGACAGTTAGGCCACGATGTGATGAATGAATTAAACAAAAGAGGTCTTGAAGGAATCGGTAGCGACCTTGCCCCTTCCTACAGCGGTGCTATGGACGGCACTGCTGTTACATCCATGCCTTATGTTTCCTTAGATATTACCGATGAAGCGGCTGTAAAAAGAGCCATCACAGAACTTCGCCCAGATGCTGTAATCCACTGCGCTGCATGGACTGCCGTTGATCTGGCAGAGGATGAGGACAAGCAGGAAAAGGTACGAGCAATCAACGTGGATGGCACCAAATATATCGCCGAAGCCTGCAAAGCCTGTGACTGCAAGATGATCTATATCAGTACTGATTATGTCTTTGATGGACAGGGAGAAACCCCTTGGACACCAGACTGCAAGGATTATGCCCCACTCAATGTCTATGGACAGACCAAATTGGATGGAGAATTAGCGGTTTCTTCTATTTTGGATAAATACTTTATCGTCCGCATTGCCTGGGTATTCGGTACCAACGGCGGCAATTTCATTAAGACCATGCTTCGAGTAGGCAAAAAATTCGAAAAACTCACTGTAGTTGACGATCAGATTGGCACTCCTACCTACACCTTTGACCTGGCACGTCTTTTGGTGGATATGGTAGAAACAGAAAAATACGGCTATTATCATGCCACCAACGAGGGAGGATATATCAGTTGGCATACTTTTGCCAGCGAAATCTTCGCTCAAGCTACAGCCCTTGGATATGAGGACTATGACGAGACACACCTTACGGTTCTTCCTGTCACCACAGAGGAATACGGTGTTTCCAAGGCGGCACGACCATTTAACAGCCGTCTGGATAAGAGCAAGCTTGTGGAGGCGGGATTTAAACCTCTTCCAACCTGGCAGGATGCCCTTGCCAGATACTTAAAAGAAATCAAAATTGACGAGGTATAAGAAATGGGACAAATTAAAGTAGAAAAAAATGTAGGCGGCATCGAAGGACTCTGCGTCATTGAGCCAGCAGTACACGGCGATGCCAGAGGGTATTTTATGGAGACTTACAACCAGAAGGATATGGAAGAAGCCGGACTTACTATGGTTTTTGTACAGGATAATCAGTCCTGTTCCGTAAAAGGTGTGCTTCGCGGGCTTCATTTCCAGAAAGAATTTCCACAGGGCAAATTAGTTCGTGTGGTAAAAGGTTCTGTCTTTGACGTGGCTGTTGACCTTCGCTCCGGCAGCGAAACCTACGGCAAATGGTATGGTGTAGAACTGACTGAAGAGAACAAAAAACAGTTCTACATTCCAGAAGGCTTTGCCCACGGCTTCCTAGTACTCTCTGATATTGCAGAATTCTGCTACAAATGCACCGATTTCTATCATCCAGGAGACGAAGGCGGTCTTGCATGGAACGATCCAGAAATTAATGTTGCTTGGCCTCAGGTTGTAGGGGAATACAAAGGAACTGCTTCCGCAGAAGGATATACCTTAGCCGATGGCACTCCTCTCAATTTAAGTGACAAGGATCAGAAGTGGTCCGGACTGAAAGATACATTCTCCTTCTAAGCAAATATTAGAAATAATATTATAT
>CAYLUV010000017.1:0-20576 GCA_964386955.1 uncultured Lachnospiraceae bacterium | reverse complement strand
GTGCAAAGACAAGAAGATGTATAGGATAATACCAATAAAATAGATATTTTGCGCCTGGAAAACTCTTGCCATTTGGAAGAGGATTTCCTTTTTTTCCGTTGTACAGGCTAAGAAGAGGAATGGAAAGTGCAACGAAGATATTTCCGTAAGCCAAAAGAAGGAGCAGTATCGGGTAAGCGATAGCAGCAAAGGTATAACGATGTCCTTCCAAAGGAGCCTGACAGCTGGTATTTATTTCTAAACAATAAAAAAGTAAAATCACCATAACACCGATCATGCTGTAATCTGTATGGAGCAATTCCGCCAATCCACAAAAACAAAGCGGAATAAAAAGTCGCAGGAAAAATCCGTTCCACCAATATTTTTCCAGAAGACAGAGGGCAAGAAATCCCAGTGCCAAAGTAAAAAAGACATTTTGATGGCTAAAAAGTATAGAAGGATCCGTTACCTGGGGAAACTGAAAAAGGGCAGCATCAAAGGGAATCTCACTTAGGAATGCAAAGAGTGAGAGCCGAAAAAAATAAGATCTTCGGTTGGAAGTATGACGAAATCCTTCCACTAGCAAAAAGCAAAAAATAGGAAAGGCAATGCGTCCTATGCCACGAGCAATGGAGTAGGGAAGGGTACCGTAGGTTAGGAAAATGGCACCAAAGTGATCAGTGGTCATGGTAAGTAGGGCGATATATTTTAATCCAAAAGAGGATAGTCCTTTTTGTTTCATAGCAAACCTCCGTCAATTTTTATGTGAAAATATCATAACACAGGGGAGGGAAGGAAACAAGAAGACAGGGAAAAGCCTATAAATGGGGTTTTCCTAAAAAAGTTGACGGTCTTTTAAATGTGTGGGATAATGCAATTTATAGGAAAAAAACAGAAAAGAAGAGGTGAAGATTATGCCAAAAACCGATTCCGGTGTGAAAAATCCTAAAAAAACGAGAAAAAAATCATTTGCAAAGAAGATTACAGGAATTTTTATAGTTACAGTATTAGTTTGCCTTGTGGTGGCAGGGCTGATTTTGGGCTGGAGTTACATTGGAAAGCCTTGCATTGACATGTATGTGGATGCGGTGGAGAAGGTCAGCGAGAGTTCTGTGGATACATTTAAGGCATCCCAGACCAGTCTGGTGTATGACAGTCAAGGGAAAGAAATTCTTACCTTAAAAGGGGAGAAGGATGTCTATTATCTGGATTACGAGGAGATTCCAGACGCAGCAAAGCTTGCGATGATCTCCATTGAGGATAAGAAATTTGTGTATCACCGAGGGGTGGACGTGAAAGGTACCATCCGTGCAGCGGTGGTGTTGGTGTTAAACCGAGGACAGATTACCCAGGGTGGAAGTTCCATTACCCAGCAGCTTGCCAAGAATATATTCCTGACCCATGAAAAGTCATGGGAACGAAAGGTGGAGGAGATTTTTATCGCCACCATGTTGGAGAAAAAGTACTCTAAGGAACAAATCTTGGAATTTTATTTGAACAATATTTATTTTGCTAACGGCTATTATGGTATTCAGGCAGCAAGTCAAGGATACTTTGGCAGAGATGCTGATGAACTCTCTCTTTCTGAGATTGCATTTTTATGTGCCATTCCAAATGGTCCAACCATGTATAATCCGTTGGAACATAAGGATAACACCATAAAACGTCGCAATAAGATTTTGAAAAATATGTTGCAGGATGAGTATATCAATCAAAATCAGTATGATGCGGCAGTGGCGGAAGAAATCACAGTAAAGAAAGCGCGTAAGAAGAGTGTCAACGATTATGTAGAAACTTATGTGTTAAAGTGTGCCACAGAGGCGTTGATGGTGGATCAGGGATTCGAGATGAAGAATACCTTTGACACAGACAGTGAAAAAGAAGCTTATACAGAGGAATACAATACCCTCTATGATACTTGTCTGCAGTCCCTCTATACCGGCGGATACCGCATTTATACTTCCATTGATATGGATATGCAAAATCAGCTGCAGACGGCGGTAAATGAGAAATTATCCGGTTTTACGGAGAAGACAGAGGACGATACCTACAAGGTACAGGGATCCGCTACCTGTATTGATAATAGAACGGGGCGGGTGGTTGCTGTTGTAGGAGGAAGAAAGTCCGATGGAGATGCCACCTACACTTTAAATCGTGCTTATCAGACCTATCGTCAGCCCGGCAGTGCCATCAAACCATTGCTGGTATTTACCCCAATCCTAGAGAGGGGGATGAATCCCTATTCTACGGTGGATGACAGTCGTCTAAAAGATGGAGAAGTAAGCAATTCTGGTGGCAATTATTCTGGAAGAATTACATTGAGAAGAGCGGTGCAAAAATCCAGTAACGTGGTTACTTATCGACTTTATGAAGAACTGACTCCAGAGGTAGCTCTCTCCTATCTGGAAAAGATGAATTTCAAGGGCTTGGAGCCGGAGGATTATCAGTATATGACCACCTGTCTTGGCGGATTTACCAGAGGAACCAACACCGTGGAGATGGCAGCAGCTTTTGCAACCATTGAGAACAAAGGTGTTTATCGAAATCCGACCTGTATTGTGAAGATTACAAAGGCCACAGGAGAAGTGGTTGTGGAGGATGACAATACGGGAACTCGCATTTATCAGAAAGAAGCAGCGCAGAAAATGACAGATATTTTACAGAGTGTTGTGGACAGTTATCCGGGAACTGCAAGGGGCTGCAAACTTTCCAATCAGCCGGCTGCGGCAAAGACAGGAACTACCACATCAAACACCGATGGATGGCTTTGTGGTTATACTCCATATTACACAACAGCGGTATGGGTAGGACAAGATCAGGTAAAGACGGTATATGGTCTTTCTGGTTCCAGCTATCCAGCCTATATCTGGAAGACATTTATGTCTGAGATTCACAGCAATCTGGAGCGAATGGATTTCCCAACTTACGAAGGACAAACAGATTACGATCCATATTACGCGCCAGAGACAACAGAAGCCTCTACGGAAGCCACGGATGCCAGTACAGAGGATTCTTCTGACACAACGGTAGATACCACGGAAGAAAGTGAAGTACCAGTGACTGATCCAACCACAGAAGATACACAGACTACCACAGAGGCACCAGAAGATGATAGTGTAGAAGATGGCGGCTCTAATGCAGCAGGCAGCAATGAAAGTTGGAACGAATGGTAAGAGACAGATAAAAAATGAGAATATACAAGAAAAGCAGGTTATCCTTCAAAGGAGGGATAACCTGCTTTTTTTATAGGGGACAGATGGAAATCTGTCCATTCATTTCATTGGAATTTTAAATTAATCTTCTTCCACGATAGTATGGGTACGTTTGTACTCTTCGATACGAGCTTTGATTCTCTCCACTGGGTCAAGAAGCTCAGAGATAGAAGTATCATGGTTGATACTTTCAATGAGGATAGCAATGTATTTACTCATATCTGCGGATACATACCATTCTCTTTCGAAAAGGTCTGGTCTCTGGTAAGTTAAGTTTGTAGTGATAACTTTGTGGATAATACCTTCTTCGTAGCATTTGTCAAAGTTGTCTAAACCGTTGGTGAAGAGACCGAAGGTAGAGATACAGAAAATACGTTTTGCTTTTCTTCTCTTTAATTCTCTGGCTACATCCATCATACTTTCACCGGAGGAGATCATATCGTCAATGATCAGTACGTCTTTGCCTTCTACGGAATCACCTAAGAATTCATGACATACAATAGGGTTACGTCCGTTTACAACAGTAGAGTAATCACGACGTTTGTAGAACATACCGATATCTACCCCAAGTACGCTGGAGAAGTACATAGCACGGTTCATAGCACCTTCATCAGGGGAAATAATCATCATGTGCTCAGAATCAATCTGTAAATCATCGGTGGATTTTAATAATGCTTTGATGAACTGGTAAGTTGGCATAACATTGTCAAAACCACTGGATGGAATCGCGTTCTGTACACGAGGGTCATGGGCATCAAAAGTAAGGATGTTGTTTACGCCCATAGCGTCCAATTCCTGCAGAGCCAATGCACAGTCTAAAGATTCACGAGCAGTTCTCTTGTGCTGGCGGCTTTCGTAGAGGAAAGGCATGATAACAGTGATGTTTCTTGTCTTATTGTTTGTAGCGGAAATGATTCTCTTTAAATCCTGGTAGTGATCATCTGGAGACATGGAGTTCTGGTTTCCACAGAGGGAATATTTGATGCTGTGGTTTAATACATCTACCAGAATGTAAAGGTCTACACCTCTTAAAGAATCTTTGATCAGAGCTTTCGCTTCACCGGAACCAAATCTTGGACAGGAAGCCTCCAAAAGATAAGAGTCTTTTTCTGCTTCGCCACGTTCTTTATGCCATTTTACAAGGTATTCATCTACCTTCTGGCCGAGGTCTTTGCAGCTTTCCATGGAAATAATGCCTAATTTACCGATTGGACTGGTTGAAAATTTGCTATCATCTGGTTTCATAGAATTCTCCTTTTATCGCTTTAGTCGGATTTCCTCCGGTCATACTCTAAAATGACCCAAAGTAACCCATCGTATCTAATTATCAAGTAGATTGTAGCTCAATTTGACAGCTTTCGTCAAGGCTATTTTCCAAGAGCTTTGAGTAATCTAATGTCCTCCCCGTATATATTTAAGATTTGGTAGTGCTCCATAATGCGGGAGAGGATACGCTCTGAGTAAGCTTTAGAGAGCTGTCCCAGAGATAAGTTGGTGGAAATGATAGTGCCATTTCCACGGAGTAAGCGCTCGTTCATACACAAGAACAGCTGGGAGGATACAAAGGAGTTGTTAAGCTCTGTTCCCAGGTCATCAATGATGAGTAGATCGCAGCCAAGCAAATGATCCATGGAAGTGATGGAGGGATTGTTCTCCTTTTGGAAGGTATGTTGCTTTAATAGGTCAAAAAGCTGGAAAGAGGTGAGATATAAAACGGTAAATCCCTCATTCATCAGCTCATAGGCAATGCAGTGACTTAAAAATGTCTTGCCCACGCCGGCATTTCCAAGAAAAAGAATATTATTTTTCTCCATGGAAGGAAATTGATCAATGTAGTCCTGACATAATGCCACCACTGACTCCATATTGGCTCGGGGAGATGGTCTGTCACCGGATTCCTCTGTGGAATAATATTCGTAGGAAAAATGGGCAAAATTCTCCCGCTCCAACACATCCTTAATGCTGGACTGGGCATAGATATAATCCACAATAGCCTGCTTTAAGCACTGACATTTTTCATTTTCCACATAGCCCGTGTCCTGGCATTTGGCACAGCGGTAGATGGGATCCAAATAGTCCGCCGGGTAACCATGGAGGGACAAAAGGTGTTTTTTGAATTCAGAAAAAGTGTCAATCTTCTTGTGCAGTTTTTGCATGGCATCGGTTTCTCCGCGCAGACGGGCTTTTCCCAGGGAAACCGCTGTAGAAGCCAGTTCTTCCTCCGCATCCTTATAGTCTGGAATGACACGGTAAACTTCTTCCATGCGTTTTTGCTGAATATCGCGATTTTGCAGGCGGAGCTGGTCGTAGCTTCGCATGATTTCATCATACTGATGGGGCAAAAGAGCCATAATGGATTCCTCCTATTGCATAAGAGGGACGGAATGTCGAAAAGACAGATTCCGTCCCTGGGTTCTTGGTTTGGGTAGCATTACTGCTGATTGAGGCCGTTTACCTTTCGGATAAACTGTTGCTCCAGATCTTGATAATTGTAGTCACGCTGTTCAAAGTTGTGGAACCGGTTGGACGGTGTGTTCGCCCGAGTGGCAGCAGCCTGTTGATTTCCCATGGTGTTTGGGGCGGCTTTCTTTGTGCTGTGATACTGATTGTCCAAGGCTTTTACATCCTGTAAGGTACGCACGTTGGCCTTATGCCAGCGAGTAAGGATAGAATCCGTATAAGGAAAGCTTGGTTGACTGATGGTAGAGAGAGTGCGAGCACAGGCTTCCAACACAACACTTAAGTCAAAGCGATAGTCCTCCAGCCATTTTTTGATAAAGGTGGCCTCCGCTGGTCCTGGATTTCGGTTGGAGATACCGAAGGCCTTCATTACAGCGTAGTAGTTCTTGTTGTAGATTTTCATAGCCTCCTGGGCTTTCTCTCTTGTATCGATTCCCTGTTCATACCAGGAAAGTGCCACGGTCTCGATGTAGCGCATACTTTTCTTGTTGTTGGAGACACAATACTCTATCAGATATTCGATGAGATCCACTGGAAAATGGAGACCGTCATAGAAATAAAATAAGGTATTAAGCTCCGTCTGCGTCAGCGGTTTGCCAAGGTATGTGTCAGCCATGAAGGCGAGATGGGAAATGCCTTCCTCCTCCATACGGTTGTTGATCATCGTAGGAGAAAGGGTTTCCTTGAGCGGAGCCTTCGCCATAGAAGCGTGGATGGCTGCATTGGAACTTTGTCCCATGGTTCCAACTGTTCTCGTCTGAGACGTAGGAGTTTCTGTCTCCTCCTTAAATTCTAATACCCCCTCACTCTTCCAATAGTAGAGGGCGTGGTTTACTTCCGCTTCGGTCATATATAAGGAATCTGCAATATTTGGCACAGTCAAAGGGGCCTCGTCCTTTAGATGCCGCTGAATATAGAGATATACCTTTACAAACTCACCGCTGGCCTTTGCCAGATGATGATCGATAAAATAATCTGGCACCAATGTGAGCTGATTTTGAATATGATTTGTAATATGTATACTGTACAAAATATCACCTGTTTCTAACTGTATTTGCGGGCTTTTAGAGCCGGCAAATCATTATAGCATAGGATTTTTCAAATGGGAACCAAAAAATCCTATGTGGAAAACTTACAAGTTGTGCATAGATTTTTTGTGGATAATGTGGAAAAACATCATTCGACAAGATATTACAAGGGAAAAATAATCCACAGGCCACTTTTGATAAAAAAGTGTATAAACCTGTGGATAATGTGGATAACTTAATTGGAAAGCAGGTTTTCGCCGATATTTACCACATCTCCGGCTCCCATAGTTATCAACAAATCGCCTTTTTTACATTTTTCTAAAAGGAACTGCTGAATCTCTTCAAAGGAAGGGAGGTAGTAGGCATCACAGCCCTTTGCTAAAAGTCCGTCTGTAATATCCTTGGAGTGAATATCGCCCGGATCGTCCTCTCTGGCAGCGTAGATATCTGCCAATACCACGTGATCGTAGCCAGATAAGGCTTCGATAAATTCTGGCAAAAAGGCTTTGGTGCGAGTGTAGGTGTGAGGCTGGAATACTACCCAGAGTTCCTTGTGTGGGTAATGCTGTGCGGTGGTTAAGGTGGCAGTAATTTCTGTTGGATGATGCGCATAGTCATCAATCACAGTAAAGTCATTTACCATACCTTTGTATTCAAAACGACGTTTTGTGCCGCCGAAGGAGTGAAGTCCCTTCTGGATGGCATCCATAGGAAGATCCATAGCCATGGCCACAGCTGTAGCAGCAAGAGAATTGCTGATGTTATGCATACCTCCCACGTGTAAGTTGATGTGGGCAACAAAGTCACCGTGAACCATCAGATCGTAGTGTCCGTAGCCGAGTTCATCAAAGGTAATGTTGGCAGCGGAGTAATCTTCGTTTCCCTTACATCCGTAGGTGACATACGGAGTTTTTAAGCCCTCTGTCAAAAATGGAATACAGTTCATATCGCCATTTAATACTAAGAGTCCATCCTCTGCTGTTTGGTGTGCAAAACGGCGGAAGGAGTTTTCAATGTCTGCCAAATCTTTAAAGAAATCCATATGATCTTCTTCTACATTCAAAATGATATTGTATTTTGGATAAAATTCGAAGAAACTGTTGGTATATTCACAGGCCTCTGTGATAAACACATCGGAATTTCCCACACGGATATTACCTTGAATGGCGTCTAAGATTCCCCCCACACTGATGGTAGGATCGGTACAGGCTGCCAGCAAAATGTGAGATAACATGGAGGTGGTTGTTGTTTTTCCGTGAGTACCAGATACAGCGATGGAACGAGCATAATTTGCCATAATCTGTCCCAGAAGCTGTGCGCGGGTCATCATTGGAATACCGGCATTCACTACAGCTTGGTATTCTTCATTGTCTGGATGAATGGCTGCGGTGTAAACCACAAGGTCCATGGCACCGGAAATATTGGAAGCCTTCTGGCCGATATAAATTTTTGCGCCAAGGCCTTCCAGATGGGAGGTGATATCGGATTCTTTCATATCAGAACCGCTGATGGTGAAACCTTCTTTTAATAAAATTTCGGAGAGACCGCTCATGCTGATGCCGCCAATGCCGATGAAATGTACATGTATTGGTTTATGAAAATCAATAGTAAACATATATGTCAAGTCCTTTCTGCTTTTGCTAAAGTCTTTTTTATCATTATAACGCGACTGAAACTATCGCGCAATATGGAAAAAATGCAAAAATATTGTGCAAAAAATACAAAAATGAATGTAAATGATAAAAAAAACTGTGAAAATTCTTCACATTTCAAAGAGTAAGTGTTATAATATAGACAAACAATCCCGTTATACACTTACTATAATATGACTAGAGGAGGGCGAACATATGCAGATTACTGACGTGCGTATTCGCAAAGTTACAAAGGAAAGCAAGATGAAGGCAGTTGTTTCCATTACTTTGGATAACGAATTTGTTGTCCATGATATTAAGGTGATTGAAGGAGAGAAAGGTCTTTTCATTGCGATGCCTAGCAGAAAGGCAGCGGACGGCGAATATCGCGATATCGCACATCCGATCAATTCTGAGACCCGCGACAGAATCCAGAAGATGATTCTGGAGAGATATGAAGTAGCACTGCTGGAAGTAGATGATACAGAGGCAGAGGTATAGTCACAAGTTGAGAACGTTTTGGTAAGCACATAAAGAGGAAGTCTCGGCGAAGTCCATTGGATTTTACTGAGACTTCCTTATGTAAACTATGTGCATGACAGGAAAGGGGTAATTAAAATGAGCTATCAGGAAGCATACGCAAGTAAATTGACAACAGCAGCAGAGGCAGTAAAGGTCGTAAAACCGGGCATGTGGATTGACTATGGATTCTGTGAGACACATCCAATCGTACTGGATAAGGCATTGGCAGAGAGAATGGAAGCAGAACCAGAGTTGACTCATCTGAACTTCCGCGGTGGCATCGCTCTTTGGACACCAGCAGTGACACAGGTGACAGATGCAGAGAACCGTGTAAATTGGAATTCTTGGCATACATCCGGTATTGAACGAAAGCTGGTAGGCAAAGGCTACGGTTATTACAATGTTCTTCGTTATTCCGAGATGCCTCGTTACTACCGCGACAACATCAAACATCTGGATGTTTTGATGATTCAGACTACACCGATGGACAAACACGGTTATTTTAACTTTGGTATCAGTGCATCTCAGCTGGCAGCAGCTTGCGAATGTGCAGATACAATTATCGTAGAAGTAAATGAAAATATGCCTATGTGCTTTGGCGGTCACGAAGTGGGAATTCACATTGATCAAGTTGACATGATTGTAGAAGGTGATAATGCGCCTATGGCAGAGATGGGTGCTGGAAAGATGACAGAGATTGATCAGGCAGTGGCAAATCTTATCGTCCCTGAGATTCCAGACGGTGCATGTTTACAGCTTGGTATCGGCGGTATGCCAAATGCAGTAGGTTCTCTGATTGCGGAGAGTGATCTGAAGGATCTGGGTGTACATACAGAGATGTACGTTGACGCATTCGTAGATATTGCAAAAGCAGGCAAGATCACTGGTGCAAGAAAAGCTCACAACAAAGGTCGTCAGGTATACACCTTTGCAGCAGGTACAAAGAAATTATACGATTACATTGATGGCAACCCAGAGCTTATGGCAGCGCCTGTAGACTATGTAAATGACATCCGCGTGATTTCCGAACTGGACAACTTTATGTCCATCAACAACGCGGTAGAAGTAGACTTATTTGGTCAGGTAGCTTCTGAGACAGCGGGAACACGTCATATTAGTGGTGCCGGCGGACAGTTAGATTTCGTACTGGGTGCATATCTTTCTAAGGGCGGAAAGAGCTTTATCTGCTGTTCTTCTACTGTAAAAGGAAAAGACGGTTCTATAAAATCCAGATTAAGACCTACCATCACACCAGGTGGTATTGTAACTTGTACACGTGCCAATATTCAGTATCTGGTTACCGAATATGGTCTGGTAAACTTAAAGGGAACTTCTACTTGGGAACGTGCAGAGAAGATTATCTCCATTGCACATCCTGATTTCAGAGAAGACCTGATCGCTGAGGCAGGAAAGATGGGAATCTGGTGCCCAAGCAACAAACGATAAATATTAGATATGGATCATACCGGATTATTTTATTTGGGGGTGAAAATCCTTTGATAAAATGATCGGGAACATAATGACAATAAGAGAAAGACGGATGTATATGAAGGAATTTGTATATGTCCGTTTTTGCATAGAAATGGTTGGAAGGAGAAGGCAAGATGGAATTAAAGAAGAATTTATTTACGGTAGAAGACGGAATCGGCATTATTTCCATGAACTATCCAAAGAATTTAAATGCCATTGATATGGAGATGGCAAAGGAATTGCTAGCTCTTTTGGAAGAGTGTGAGAACAATCCGGAGGTAAAGGTAGTTGTCATTCGAACCGAGGGAAAAGCATTTTCTGCGGGCGGAGATATCGGATACTTTTACGACAACATCAAAGCCGGCGGTGAGATTAACATGGATGATCTGATTGAAAATGCAGGTCTGGTATCTCTCAACATAAAGAAGATGAGTAAGATGGTGATTACCTCTGTGCTTGGCGCGGCAGCAGGGGCCGGTGCCAATTTAGCCCTCTCCGGCGACTTCGTTATCTGTGCAGAGAATGTAAAATTCATTCAGGCATTTATCAATCTCGGATTAGTTCCAGATACCGGAGGAACCTATCTGTTAAGCAAGCTCATTGGTCCAGCTAGAGCCATGGAACTGTGTGCTACAGGACGTCCGCTTACTGCGGCGGAGGCAAAGGAATGGGGCATGATATATCAGGTTTGTCCGAAAGAGGAATTAGAGGAAGCTACCATGAAGCTGGCAAAGAAATTGACAAAAGGCCCGCTGGTTGCTTATGGACAGTTGAAAAAACAGTTCTTTGAGGCAAATTATGCGGATTATGGAAGATACTTAAAAGAAGGGGAAGTGCCAACCCAGAGTGTCTGCATCGCTTCTGAGGATTTCAAGGAAGGCGTGAGAGCCTTTATTGAGAAGGACAAGGCAAACTTTAAAGGAGAATAAAGCAAAATAAGAAGGGGCAAGTGCCTTGCAGATTTGGTTCTGCAGGACACTTGCCCCCTCTTTGTATTAGTCGTTTTCTCGAAAAACGAAAAAACGCTGTCCCATATAGTTTAATACGACAAACAGTCCCATACCGCAAAGCATCGCACCATTTTCCTGCAGTTTGACAGAAAAACCGCTTAGAATGACACGAACAAGGGGCTTTGCAATGCCGTAAGCCAAAAGGTAACAAAGAGTGATGTTTCCGGCAAACTTTAGTACATTTTTGAGGGATCGTTCCTTATGCTGGAAGGTGAAATATTTATTTAGAAAATAACTCACAATGCTGCCAATGACATAGTTGGCGGCGGAGGAAATCCAGTAGCTAAGGCCTAACAGATTGTAGGAGAGAAACATCACAGAAGTTCCCACCAATGTGTTGATTATTCCCACAATCAAAAATTTAATGGTTGTCTTATCGATTAATTTTATCATAGTAAATCATCCTTTTTATGAAGTTAGCTTCAGTCTTTTTTGCTGTGCTAATTAATACAAATTTAGATCATTGTACTGCATTGATTATGGTAAATCAGGCACTCGTTCCTTTAAGAGTTTTAAAAAACGTCGGCTTGCCATGGATAGACTGGTTTTGCCTTTGTAGCCCACAGCAATGGAGCGATAGATGGGAGGATCTGTGGGGCGGATTTCCAGGGCATAGTTGTTTCTGTGAAGGACCAGTTCCGGCAAAATGCTGATGCCAAGTCCCGCCTCCACCATAGTCATAATGGAATAGTCATCATGTAGGGTATATTTAATCTGGGGCTGAATTTTTTCAGCCTGAAAGATTTCCAGAGGTTCCGAGTAATGTCCCTCCTCCAAAAGAATAAAAGGTTCTACCTCCAATTGCTGCAGCGGAATCACATCATATTCTGCCAAAGGATGTCCCTTGGGAAGAATTGCCATCATGGCACCTTTTTTCAGTTCGAAGGTTTCGATGCCAGTCACTGCTTCGGCGGTGACAAAGCCAAAGTCGATGGCGCCAGTTTTAATCCATTCTTGAATGGAGGTGTAGTCTCCCTGATGCAGGACAAATTGAATCCCTGGGTGTTGTTCCTGAAATTCTTTCAAGACGGAGGGAAGCCAGTGGACCGACACGCTGGAAATGGTACCCATTCGGATAATGCCGGTATCCAATCCTTTGATTTCATTATTTTTTTCCTGTAATGCCTCATATTGATAAATGAGTTGTTCCACAAAGGGGAAAAGTTCCTTGCCCTCGTAGGTTAGCTTGGCACCGGTTCTATTTCGGTGCAGTAGTTTTAGCCCCAGTTCCGTCTCTAAGGAGGAGAGCATCTGACTGAGGGCAGATTGAGAATATCCCATTTTTTCAGCAGCCTTGGAAAAGCTGCCAAGCTCCACAATATTTTGCAGGGCGATATATCGATTCATTTTAATTCACCTTTTCTTATATTAATATTAGAAATATTCGTTTTACTTATAATATGATATAGGATAGAATAAAGCAAGAAAAAGAAATTCACGATATATTCGTTCCTACATAAATAAATAATAGTGCAAGTAAAAAGCATCCTCTTTGATACCAGCGAGGATGCCTTTTTTCTTTTCTAATGGATATGTCGATAAGGTTTCATGTCCAAATCTGTCTCACCGATAATATAGTGAGGACGTCGTTTTACTTCATAGTAGATTCGCCCGATATATTCTCCCAGTACACCGATGCAAAAAAGTTGTGTGCCGCCAATTAGCAGCACTGCAGTGATGGTGGTAAAATATCCCGGTGTGGTGACGCCGTACATAAAATAGCTGCCAAGAAGAAAAAGTACATAGAGCAGGCTCAAGCTGATTAACACGGAACCGAGATAAAAGCAAATGCGAAGGGGCTTATTGTTGAAGGAAATAATGCCCTCGATGCCGTAATGCAGCAAACTGCGGATGGACCATTTGGTTTCACCGGCAGCGCGCTCAGAGTTTTTGATTTCCACTACCTTTGTCTTAAAACCAATCCAGGAAAAAAGTCCCTTGGAAAAGCGGTTGTACTCGGTAAGGGAAAGAAGCGCGGAGGCTGCATTTTTGGAAAGCAGGCGAAAATCTCCCACGCCGTCATCCAGACGCACATCGATAAGGGAATTGACAATCTTGTAGTAGAGTTTGGCTGGAAGGGCTTTTCGTTTTTGTTCCCCTTCTCGGCTTCGTTTCGTCACCACCTGATCGTAGCCCTCCCGGTAGTAGGAAATCAGGGTAGGAATCATCTCCGGTGGGTGCTGCATATCGGCATCCATAAGGACGACGCATTCTCCAGTGGAGTATTCCAGTCCTGCCAACATGGCACTTTCCTTTCCGAAGTTTCGGCTAAAGGAAATATAGCGGGAGTTGGAATCGGTACTGCAAAGATCCTTTAAAATAGAAAGGGTATTGTCTTTGCTGCCATCGTCTATAAAAATCAATTGATAATCGTAGTTGTGCAGTTGTGCATCCTGATCCAACACATCGTGTAGCGCCCGGTGAGTAATGGAAAGCACTTTTTCCTCGTTGTAGCAGGGAATAACAACAGATAAAAACATAGTATGTCTCCTTACTTTATTAGAATCATTATTTCTATTATAGTGTAACTTTGAAAATGCTGTCAATTGTGGTATCATATCCTTATCCATATTTTTAGAAAAACATACGTTTCTGTAAAAGAAAATTTTTATGAGGTATTGACTATGACAAAAAAGATAGCATTTTATATATCGAACCATGGCTTTGGGCATGCATCCAGAAATATTCCCATCATTTCTACGCTGCTGAAGCTGGAAAATGATATAGAGCTCCATGTAAAAACCGGGGCAACCCAGATTAATTTTATGAAAAATCATATTAAACCACAGGATAATCTTCATTTTTATGAGGCAGATCTGGATGTGGGAACTATCGTAAAGGAAGGTACATTGTTGATTGATGAGGAAGAGACCGTGCGAAGAGTAGCGGACTTTGTGGATACATGGGAGGAGCGAATCGAGAAGGAGAAAGTCTTTTTGGAGGAGCAGGACATCGGTATGGTGATTACAGATATTTGTCCATGGATTCTTCTGGCAGCAGATGATCTTCGTATCAAGAGCATTGCTATCAGCAATTTCACCTGGGTGGAACTCTATCGAGGTTTTCTGCCGGAGGAACTGTGTGATGCCTATGCGGAATGTTATGAAGCAGCAACACAGGTGATGATTTACGATGTACACCATCCAGAGATGGAAAATTGCAATCCAAATTTCGAACTGCTTTCTCTGGTTTGCCGTTCCTTTGATATGGAGGAAGTGGAGCGAATCCGAAGCGAACATGAAAGACCGATTGTATTTGTCAGTCTCAGTGTGCTGGTAAGTTTGGAACAGGAGATTGAAGTGGGACATCTTCCTTATGATTTTGTTGTGACACCGGGTATTCAGTTGAAGGGGGACAATGTAACCTATCTTCCTACGGTGACAAAAAATACGCAAAATTATGTGGCGGCCAGCAAATACGTGATTACTAAGGCTGGTTGGAGCACCACAGCGGAAGTGCTTTTGTGCAATAAAAAAGCGGCTTTTCTTTGCCGTCCAAATGCGGTGGAGGATACCAATACTATCGCCTTACTGAAAGAGCGAGGACAGGGCATAGAGATTACTGATTCCGATTTGAAGGATGTGGGAAGTATCCTAAAAAGATTGGATGATTTCCATTATTCCTTTGACCATGAGTACCACAATGACGACTACGAGATTGCGAAAAAGATTTCCTTTTCCTATCCTAAGAGAAAACGAAGAAGACCGCAATAACTCCTTGACTTTTCTAAAAGGATATGCGTATAATGAATTCAAATGCAATGATTAGAAATAGTAGATATTCAAAGCCATCAGAGAAGAGTCGGTTGGTGCGAGACTTTTGGATTTTTGAGTATGGAACCAGTCTAGGAGCAGCAGGAGCCAAAGCTGAACAGGATCAGAAACTTCTGCCGGAACTCACCGTTAACAGAGACAAGTAAGTGATAGCTTACGATGAGGTGCAGACATTTGTCTGAAATTAGGTGGTAACGCGGATTATATTCGTCCTAAGTATAGCTTTTATACTTAGGACTTTTTTATTTTATAGGATAGATTATGTCTCTATTATATTTTTATGGGATAGAATATTTACCTACAAGATATACCGCGATATGTTTCTTATAAAATTAGGAGGATAGATGAGATGAAGATTAAAAATTTAGTAGGACAGAGATTTAAAGAGCGTCCAGCAGACTGTGTGATTGACAGTCATGCACTGATGGTGCGCGGTGGATATATGAAGTATGTTGGAAATGGTATCTTTTCTGAATTTCCAACTTTAAGAAGAGTAACATCTAAGATTGAAAATATCATTCGTGAAGAGATGAATGCCATCGACGGACAGGAAGTATTATTCCCAGTGGTAATGCCAGCAGATCTTTGGCAGGAATCCGGTCGTTACGACAGCATTGGCAGCGAGTTAGTTCGTTTCCAGGATCGTAACAAATCCAAGATGGTACTTGGTATGACTCACGAAGAGGCATCTGTACATCTGGTAAGAGAATTTGGACAGTCTTATCAGCAGTATCCATTTATGATTTACCAGATTCAGAGAAAATTCCGTGACGAGGCAAGACCAAGAGCAGGTATGATCCGTGTGCGTGAATTTACAATGAAAGATGCATATTCTTTCCATACTTCTCAGGAAGATCTGGAACAGTACTACCAGAAATGCTACGATGCTTACAACAGAATTTTCCAGCGCGTGGGAATTCCAGAGGTTGTAACTGTAGCTTCTGATTCCGGTATGATGGGCGGAAATGTTTCCCATGAATATATGCTTCTCACAGAGGTTGGTGAGGATTCTATCGTAATTTGTAACGAATGTGATTACAGAGCCAACATGGAAGCGGCAGAAAATATCGTAGAAAATACATCTGCAAATGCACTGCAGGCTCTGGAGTGTGTAGAAACACCAAACTGCAAGACCATCGAAGATGTGTGCGCTTTCTTAAAGAGTGATGTGGCAGCATCTTGTAAAGCAGTGGTTTACCAGAAAAATGCGGATGACGCTTATGTGGTTGCATTTGTAAGAGGAGATTACGAAGTAAATGAGACAAAACTTCGCAACTTAGTGGGAGAAGATATTCACCCAGCAGAAATTATGGAAGGCGCTCCATTGGTGGCTGGTTATATCGGACCTTATGGCATCTCCAAAGAAGTAGAAGTATACTGTGACCTTACATTAAAGGGAATTGACAGCCTTGTGGCAGGAGCAAACAAAGAAGGTTTCCATTATGTAGGATTAAATATGGAAAGAGACGTGGAAGGCGTTTCCTTCGTTGATATTGCGAAAGTGAAAGATGGCGGCATTTGCCCATGCTGTGGAAAACCTGCTTTAACCATCAAACGAGGCATCGAAGTAGGTAACATTTTCCAGCTCGGTACAAAATACAGCAAAGCAATGCATATGCAGTATGTGGACAAAGATGGTTCCACTCATAACCCAATCATGGGATGCTACGGAATCGGTGTAGGACGTTTGGCAGCATCTGTTTGCGAGGCAAAACATGATGATTTTGGTCCAATCTGGCCAATCTCCATTGCACCATGGGAAGTACACCTTTGCTGTCTTCGTCCAGATGATGAAGAAACAAGAAAAGTGGCAGATACTTTATACGAAGAGCTGAAGAAGAATAGAGCAGACGTAATCTATGATGACAGAGAAGGTATTCGTGGTGGACAGATGTTTGCGGATGCAGACCTGTTAGGTGCTCCAATTCGTGTGGTTGTCAGCCCTAGAAACTTAAAGAACAATAAGATTGAGATTACAACAAGAGACAAATCTGTAAACAATTTGGTAGATGTGACAGAAGCGTTAGATGCAATCTTAAAATTAAAAGAAGATTTATTCGCAGAATTAAATAAATAAAGGATAGAAGTCAGAGGATAGATATTACATTTCGGTGGCAGATAGACCAGCGGCGAAAGAAGGAGGGTTATATGAAGATTCAAATTCCGAAACATGCCAATTATATAATAAAAACACTGCAGCACTACGGCTATGAAGCATACATTGTAGGGGGCTGTGTCCGGGATGCGGTTCTTGGAAGAACTCCTTCTGACTGGGATATCACCACTTCTGCAAAACCTTTGCAGATTAAGAGTATTTTCGATCGGACCATTGATACTGGTTTGAAACATGGAACGGTGACTGTGTTGATGGAAAAGGAACCTTTTGAGGTGACCACATACCGGATTGATGGTACTTACGAAGATCACCGCCGTCCAAACGATGTGACCTTTACCACCAGTCTTCGGGAAGACTTGATGCGTCGTGACTTCACCATCAATGCCATGGCATATAATGAAAAAGATGGTTTGGTAGATCTTTTTGGTGGATTGGAAGATTTGGATAAGAAGATTGTGCGCTGTGTGGGAAAGGCAGATGATCGCTTTGATGAGGATGCACTTCGCATGCTTCGCGCAGTTCGCTTTGCGGCGCAACTTGGATTCACCATTGATCAGGAAGCGAAAGATGCCATTAAGAGAAAAGCAGAATTTTTAAAGGATATCAGTGCAGAACGAATTCAGGTGGAATTGACGAAACTTCTCATATCTGATCATCCGGAGATGATAAAAACCTGCTATGAGCTTGGCATGACCAAGATTTTTCTTCCAGAGTTTGATGAGATGATGGCGACGCCGCAGAACAATCCACATCACAAATATAATGTGGGAGATCATACGGTGGAAGCACTGAAAAATATCCAGAAGGATAAAGTGAAACGTCTGGCGGCATTGCTTCACGATGTGGCAAAACCGGTAACCCGCACCACAGATAATCAGGGAATCGATCATTTTGCAGGACATTATGAAAAGAGTGCCCAGATGGCAGAGGAGATTCTTCGTCGATTGAAATACGATAATCACACCATCAAAGGGGTAAAACACTTGATTGCATGGCATGATTTTCGTTGGGATGACGAAACCTACGCTGGTATGGCGAAGGTGCGACGTTTGGTAAGCAAGGTTGGTATCGACTATTTTGAACCACTGCTGGAATTGCAGCGGGCAGATATCTTAGCCCAGAGTAATTATATGCAGGATAAAAAAATCAAGGTGTTGGATGAAACCTTGGCTATTTATCAGGAAGTGAAAAAAAATCACGATTGTCTTACCATCAAGGATTTAAACATTGACGGTGTTACTCTGATTCGAAATGGAATTCCGGCTGGTAAACGAATGGGAACCATCTTAGAGAAACTTCTTGATATGGTGATTGAAGAACCAAAATTGAATCAACGATCAGTATTGATCGAGTTGGCGAAGAAAATCAACGATGTGCTAATCTATAGCTAAGAGATTTCTATGGAATTTGCTGTGGTAAGGTGGATAGAGGCTTCTTGAAAAAGAATGGTAAAGAAAAAATTATAATACACACAAAGGGAGCGGCTCCAGGGATAAAGAGCCGCTCTTTTGTGTTTCCCTGTGAAAAAATCCGTGTTTCTGTTTTCTGGACAAAAAGTTGGTTTAAAGGGTGCTTCTCATATTCTTATCTAAATAAGTCAACTCATTTTATCCAGTACTTCGGAGACGGGTGGATTCACATAAAACAAATCGGATGTTTTTGAAATAATTTTCTCTGTCTGCATCTTTTTACGGAAGAAGGCACATCCACAATTTCCTTCTTCATATATATAATGTAGTGAGAAATGAGATTTTACAAAAAAACTGAAAAAAATTTTAAAAATTTCGAAAAAAAGAGAATTCGGTCATAAACCGGATTCTCTTTTGTCGTATTGTACTGTCTTTTGGCCCATAAAGTTTGTTTTCCAGGCAAACATTATGTACAAATTTTAAAGTTACTAGGATGTTTCGTCCGTCTATACCGGCATGAAGAGGTGGCCATCCTTCACCACCCTTCATGGGTATAGCGTTATTAGATGTGGTAGTTTAGAATACTCAAAATTTGCGTAGAAATTATAGGTTGCAAATTTTCGTATGTTAGAATTGTAAGGTAACCCTGTTGTTGCATTAATTTTTACTAATTGTTAGTGTTGGCGAGTATACAGTACGGCTGTCTGTATGGCTGCCTACAGTTGCCTTGACATAGACCTTGCATCGATAAACACCAGCAGATAGAGATTTGTTTTTTGACAGTCCGTCTATGATTCTGTGCGAAAAAGATTTTGTACCGGTGGCACCGTCTACGGGCATCCAACTTTTATTAGATGATAACTGTTTCTGTAGAGTGATTTTTATAGTTCCATTACCATAATCCATTAGTGAACAGGAACCACCATAAGCAGATGCATTGATTGAAGCTGTGACAGAACTGAATACATAAGATTCTCTTGGTTCAATAGTTTTTTCAGCTTCGCTGGCAAAAGTTGGAATAGAAAAAGTTAATAACAAAGTAAGTAGTAATGCGATTTTTTTCATTGATTATATTACTCCCATTTGTAGTAAGAGAATATGTTTTCTAATGTAGAAAAGTCAAATTTCCCACGTAGGGTATATAAACAATTATTATGAATCCAAGAAATATAATTTGCTGATGTGTTTTGAGTATAGTAAATTGTATGAGCGTGCTCTTCCTCTATACGTGAAGAATGTTTTTTTACTTCAAGTTCATAATTATTGCATGTGTCCTTGTTGGGAAATTCTTTGATTTCTATAGTGAGCGTATCGTTGTTCAAATCGTTGAAAAGGTATGCATACGTATTTTCTAGACTAGTGGAACTGAGTTGATAGTTATTATATGAAAACTCATCCGGTAACTTTTCGGGAAGATGTCCTTCTTTCACTTCTATTTCCTTCAGATACATATCACCTGTGTTAATGGACAGTTGTTCCCCTTTATCCTCCACAAACAGGTTGATAATCCACTGTACAATACCAGCCTGGCTCTCCTTTGTTTTATCGATAAAGAGACCAGCACCTACCATCGCAACAAAGATGGCGGCAGCGGCGGCAGTATGGGTCCAACGGCGGACCTTACGCTGTCGTGCCTGCGCCTTCTCAATGAGAATATACTTTTCCCTGAAATATGCAATTTTTTCTTCGTTCAAGGTGCTGTCATCCTTTAGTCTTGCAACACAGAAATCGACAATTTCCAGCTCTAAATTAGAATCCATTTGCTCTTCTATCTTATTTAGTGCAAAGTTAACGAGTGTCTTTAGGTTCGTAGAGTCACTAAGCCGTGGGTCGGCTTGATTTTCAAGGTAAAGAGCGTAAAGCTCCGCTCCCGAAAGAGACTGTATGGAATCCATGGCGCGCCTCCTTTGTAATGGATGAAATTCATATAATCTCCCCCCTACATAGATATAATGTAGTGAGCAAG
>CAYLUV010000016.1:0-21589 GCA_964386955.1 uncultured Lachnospiraceae bacterium | reverse complement strand
TCTTCCAGCGATACGAACACTGTCCGCCTCCAATGCCTGCTGCGGCTCTTCCTTTTGTTTCAGTACTTGACTGTTTTCCCGATGTACTTTTTCTATCTGTGCTCTCATTTTTCTGGAAGGATTCTTGTTTCCAAAGAAAACATACAACAATCCTCCAAACACAGGAAATCCCATGATAATCATAATCCAGCTAATCTTGTAGGCAGAATTTTCGTTTTTTGTATATACAAAGACACTAATCAAAAAACTCAACACTGTCATTGTTATAGTAATGCGGCTGGACAACTGACTAAATCGAGTCAACAGCACCGCCAGCCAAACAATCTGTGCCAGAAGAGCAATTCCCGTAAACAGCACACGGTTTAACATAATGCGGCGAAACAGTTTTCTCTTTTTGTTCCTCTGCGTTCGCTCCAGTCGCTCCAACGTCTTCTCATCCGGCGCCATATCCGGTGCCGCCAAAATCATGCGTCGTTTCAGCCAGCGAAGCATTTTCTGTTCCCGTTCCTTGCGGTAAGTATTTCGAATACGGGCACTTTCCTTTCGCATTTCTTTCTGCATCATACGGATATTGGTATCCTCAAAAATAACATTCCCGATTCGTTTGCTTACTTTTCGCAGCCTAGCTGCAATCTTTAAAAAGAGGCGAAATTTTGACTGAATGGATAGTGCCGTAGCTACCGCCGCTACATAATCTGCCACCAGACAAATGGTTGCAATCGCCAAAAGGACCCACTGCCAAGTAACTGCCTGTGCCAGTGGAAGATGTTGATAGAGCCATTTATTCAAAAAGAAGGCACCACTATATAAAAGTCCCAGCAAGGCACCCCAGAAAAAATTCGTTCTCCCATGAATATGAAGTGGCACATCACTGTAGTCCCACCATTTGCTTCCGGTAAGTTTTTCCAAAACAAAAGAGGAGATATACTCTCCTGCCATACTAAAAAAGGTACTCCCCAGCAACATAATGGCAAACTTATCCTGAAATTCCTGCAAACACAATGTAATCACAATCATAGTAAGCCCATAATTAGGACAAAGAGGTCCATTTAAAAACCCCTTATTTACAAAATGTTTCTGCTTTGTGGCGGTTCGTGTCACTTCAAATCCCCACCCTAAAAATGAGTATATATAAAAAATGACGGCCAAAAAATACATACTATCTGCCTCCTATTTCCGCAATTATTGAACTATCTTACAATGTTTCATTTTTTCTGTCAATATTTCGTAAACCGTCAACTTGCATAACGCCGCAGGTACATACTATAACATGTACATACTATAATGAAAGAAATATCATGGGTATTTATACACTAGAGGAATTTTCCTCTTACAACAAGAAAGGAGTTTCAACATGATCGATTTTCAGAATAAAAAAGTTTTAAAATTAACTGCTGAGAAGCCAGAGAAGGGATACGATGTGGTGGAAGAACTGCTGATTCCCAATGAGGTAGTTATTGATAGCTTTTGTAGTGTGAGAGACCGCCTTGTTTTTACAGACAAGCGCGTCATAAGCGAACACATCCTATAAGCCTATTTCTCACAAAAAAGTAGCCGACTTCGGATTTATGTACCACATATGGTTCATCCTTCCGAAGTCGGCTGCTTTTTCTTATATTATCTTAAAAAATCAGAATCAAATTTTTGTTATCCTGATTAACCACGCATTTCAGCGCCTAATTTTTCACCGATGGTAGCGATTACTTTTTCCATCACTGCATCTGTCATTTCGTCTGTCACATTCTCTTCGTTAGAAGCCAACTGAATGTTAAATGCCATACTCTTCTTATCTTTTCCTAATTTTTCACTTTCGAAAAGGTCGAAGAGGCTTACCTTCTTAATCAGTGTATCACAAGCTGTGATGGTATCAATGATGGTACCGCATTCTACAGATTTGTCAATCAGCACAGAGATATCTCTCTGGTTTCCTGTAAATCCAGATTCTGGAATGTATTTGATACCTTCTTTGAATAAAGTGCTGAGTACTGTATAGTCAATCTCCGCGATAAAGATCTTGGTATCTGCTTTCTTTCCAGCCGCAATGTTCATGTTATCTACGATTTCATAGCGAAGCTGTCCAAAATGACCAATCTTCACATCCTTGCAGTAGACTTCTGCTGTTCTTCCTGGGTGTAAGTATGGAACATTTCCTCTCTTATAAGTGAAAGTAAGATCATTGTGGGAAGCAAAGCTTTCCAATGTTCCTTTCATTGTGAAGAAGTCTTCTTTTGCGCCACAAGTTCCAAGGCAAAGAATTTTCTCTTCCACTGGTGGTTCTGTCAAAGGAAGAGCCTTTGGAAGATAAATGTTTGCTAATTCGAAGAAACGAAGGTCGCTGTTTCCATTTTTAATATTGTTTTCGATTACCTTTACCATGGATGGTGCCATGATGGTTCTCATGATGCTTAAGTTTTCTGTAATAGGATTTAATAATTCTACTACCTGTCTTTCTTTTGCATCTTCTGGAATCAAGAACATATCGAATTCATTCTTCGCTGTCATGGCGATGGTCTGAATCTCGTAGTATCCCTGTGTGCAGAGGTATTCTTTTGTTGCTAATTCTTTTTTCTGTGCTGCGTTTAAGCCACCGTTGGTTACTTTTGCAGTATCTAAGAAGGTTGGAGTTACTTTATCGTAACCGTATTCACGGATTACTTCCTCCGCGATATCCTGATAAGTCTCTACATCTTCACGGTATCTTGGCACTGCCAAAGTAAGTACACCATCTTCCAGTTCTACTTCAAACTGAAGCGCTTTTAAGATTCTTACCATCTCTTCTTCCGGTACTTCAATACCAAGAACGTAGTTTACTTTTGCAGTTTCCACTTTGATAACACGTTTTTCTTTGGATGCTCCTGCAGATTCGTCAAAAGAGCTGGAGCTGATCTTTGCTACACCCAATGTCTGACAAAGATTTAAAGCACGTGCCATACCACACTCTACAGTATATTCATCAATACCTTTTTCAAATCTGGAAGCGGCATCAGACTGAAGACCTAATCCTCTGGATGTCTTACGCACATTGTCTTTTAAGAATTTCGCAGATTCGAACAGTACTTCTGTTGTAGTATCTTTGATTTCGCTGTTTAAGCCGCCCATAACACCGGCAAGACCTACACCTTTTACTTTGTCACAGATTAAGAGATTGTTTGGTGTAAGGACTCTCTCTTTTTCATCTAAAGTAGTGATTTTTTCTCCCTCTTCCGCACGGCGTACTACGATAGAAGAACCTTCCAATGTGCTAAGATCAAAGGCATGCATTGGCTGACCAATCTCCACTAAAACATAGTTTGTAATATCAACCATAGCGCTGATGGCATTGTGTCCCACTGCAATCAATCTTCTCTTCATCCAAAGAGGAGTCTCTACATTTTTTACATCATATACATAATGCCCTAAGTATCTTGGACATGTTTCCTTATCCATAACAGTAACACTGATTGCCTCATTTACGGTGCCGTCTTCTGTATAACTCATATCTGGAGCTTTGAAAGGCTTATTTAACGCTGCTGCCACTTCTTTGGCAATACCGATAACAGACTGGCAGTCTGGACGGTTTGCTGTAATGGAAATATCAAATAAATAGTCATCTAATTCCAGATAATCTCTCATCTCCATACCGATTGGCGCATCTTCCGCTAAGATCATAATGCCATCCACATCTGCACCTGGATACCAGTCTTTGTCCAGACACATCTCTTCTCCAGAGCAAAGCATACCATAAGACATCATGCCTACCATTTTTCTTGGCTGAATGTCAAGACCGCATGGAAGTTTAGCACCTACTAAAGCTGCTGGAACTTTGGCCCCTACAAATACGTTGTCTGCACCAGTTAAAATCAAATGGTCTTCTCCCATAGCACCGCAGTTTACATGGCAAATTTGTAAATGAGTTCCCTCATAATGTTCCATCTCTGTAATCTGTCCAACTACAACTTTATCCAGATTTTCTCCTAAATAGTCTACCCCTTCTACTTCGAAACCAACGGAAAATAATTTTTCTTCCAGTTCCTTGGGTGTAATGTCAATATCTACATATTCTTTTAACCAACTATATAAAACTTTCATATTGTCCTCCCAATTACGCTTTGAACTGTTTTAAGAATTCAATGTCATTTTCAAATAATTTGCCCATATGGTTGATGCCGTATTTTAACATCGCAATACGTTCAATACCAATACCGAATGCAAGCCCAGAATATTTGGAAGAATCTACATTACAGTTTTCTAAAACTTTATTGTTTACGATTCCGCCACCTAATACTTCAATCCAGCCAGTTCCTTTACATAAAGAACAGCCTTTTCCGCCACATTTGAAGCAGCTTACGTCTACCTCAACAGATGGCTCTGTAAATGGGAAATAGGAAGGACGAAGTCTTGTCTTTGCCTCGTCAGAGAAGAGTGCTTTTACAAATTGATCCAGCATTCCCTGAAGATCTCCCAGTGTAATGTGTTCATCTACAACCAATCCCTCCATCTGAGAGAACATTGGAGAGTGTGTCGCATCGGAGTCAGAACGGAATACCTTACCTGGCACTAACACCTTGATTGGTGGTTCCTGGGTATCCATAACACGAATCTGTCCCGGTGATGTGTGCGTACGAAGGAGCAAATCTTCTGTCAGCCAGAATGTATCCTGCATATCACGGCTAGGATGATCCTTTAATACGTTCAGTCTTGTAAAGTTGTGATCGTCATCCTCGATTTCTGGTCCTTCAAAAATTTCAAATCCCATTCCTGCAAAAACATTGATAATCTCGTTTTTGATTGCAGTCAACGGATGAAGATTTCCTGCACCTGTGGAGCTTGCTGGAAGAGTTACATCGATAGTTTCCTCTTCATAACGAGCCAACATAGCCTGCTTATCCATCTCTGCTTTCTTCTCATCGTAAAGTCCCTGTGCCCAAGTCTTAATCTCATTTACAGCCTGTCCATAGGCTTTCTTTTCTTCCTTTGGAACGCTCTTGATTCCACCCATTAATTTCTGGATCTGTCCACTTTTGCTGAGAAATTTGGTCCAAAATTCAGAGAGCTGTTTTGCGTCTTCTACAAGAGCTAATTCTGTCTGGAATTCAGATCTAATTGTATCCATGTTTGTCATCTCATTTTCTCCTTACTATAAAAATAAATTTGATTTTGATATCTAAGAAAGAACCTCGCGGAGCGTTTTACGTAATAGAAAATCACAATTTCCTATTACATAAAAAATCCCTCGAAGCATATGCTTCGAGGGACGAATATATCGCGGTACCACCCTGATTCCTGCTACATCTGTGCAGGCACTCAAACTGCGTAACGTGCAGCAAACGTCATCTCCTACTGTATGTTCAAAGATGCAGCTCCGGCAAGAATTTCGAAATTACTGTCTGAACCAAAATGGGCTTACAGCCGATGACCCATTCTCTCTGTTGGAAAACAGCACTCTACTTAGTACCATCATTGCTTTTACATTCTTTTTATCTTTTGTCATTTTATCACATCCAAAAAGAAAGTCAACCCATTTTTTTGACGAACCACCTATCTATATGCTATAATCACTGGAAGAATGCCTACAGGTAGATACTCGATTTTCTGAATCTGTAGGAAGATTTGTTAAAATCAAAGGAAAGGCGAACATCGCTATGAGAAAAAAATTTTTTAAGACCATAAAATACGGAACGCTTTTTATGGATAAATTGGGAGCCGATCATGTCTCCGCTTACAGTGCCATGTCCTCCTATTTTTTAATTATGTCCTTTGTCCCATTTTTAATGTTGCTGCTGTCCCTTGCCAAATATATGCCCTTTACGGCAGATGACATTATGAATTTGCTGCGAAATATTTCTCTAATCAGTGAAAATTCATTTTTACAATCCATACTGGATGAAATATTTGCTCATTCCAACATTACTGTGATGGGACTTACCATCGTCACCCTCCTTTGGGCTGCATCCAAAGGAATCCTTGCCATCATTCAAGGGTTTAACTCTGTATACGACATCGAAGAAACCAGACACGTGCTGATTCTTCGTTTTTTTGCCATGTTCTATACCTTGGCTTTCATGACCGTCATTATGGTCACACTGGTGCTCTTGGTATTTAGTAGTTCCATCTACGACTACTTTATCGTACATTTTCCAACCTTAGCACCCATCGCAGGTTTACTGGTATATTTAAAAGGATTTTTCTCCCTGTTCATCTTAACAGGATTTTTCCTTCTATTATATATTTTCATTCCTGCCCGCAAAACAACCATACAAAATGAATTGGTAGGCGCCGTCTTTTCCTCCCTGGGCTGGTCCCTCTTCTCCTTCGGATTTTCCATCTATGTGTCCAGCTTCTCCAGCTACACTAGAATTTATGGAAGTTTGGGAACCATCCTTTTATTCTTTTTATGGTTGTATATTCTTATGTATATCATGTTTTTGGGGGCCGAGATTAATTTCTTTCTCTCCGAAAAAGGGAAGAATAAACTTCGATCTTTCTACTAAAAAGGCATCAAAAGTCTGCTTATTAATATTCTTCCCACAGTTCTGTCCCAGGATAGTAAAACTCCAATATTTCTTTGCATGTGTTGGAGCATTCTGCCATGGCTTTGGCTCCATTCTGGGATAGTCCTACCCCATGTCCGTAGCCACCACCAGACAAAGTTATCTTGTTTTTTTCTTTTTTTACGGTGAAATAACCGCTTGGCAACATGGAGAGTTTTCTTGTGGAACCATTTTTCAGCGATATGCTGCTGTTTGCCGGACACAAGACCTTCCGTATCTGATATTCCCCTATTACGATAAGATTTCCTTCTTTCCCTGTAATCTTTATCTTCTTTATGACGCCGCCTTTGCTGCGTTCCTGTACTTTTACTTCTTTTACCGTTCCTATGTTTCCATCTTTTACATTTGCGTTGATGTGCTTGCTTAGATCTTCCATCTTTATGGTTGTCTGCCAACGAAACCAATCTTCCTCCTTTTCATAACAATTGATTTCCGCCTGCAAAAAATTTCGAAATGCCTTTTCGCTTGACAAATCCACTTGAATCAATTTCGATTCCTTTTGACTGTTCTCTTTTTTTTCAAATTCCTTAATTCCTTTTTCATCTTCCCCTTGAAAATGTCCCTGCAGATACATCGGTGATTCATCCTCCTTAATCCACACATCATTTACATCACTGGTGCTTCCACAGGAGGTGGAATAAAAATAAGCGGGAATTGGCTCTTTATTGTATACAATGTACTGTCCTTTGGTCTCCGTCACTGCCTCTATGCTCTCCTTTGTCTCTGGCACATTATTATAGACTTGGCTATTTACTGTGTCATCCACATGGGCACCATAAGCGCTGTAATATGCCTGCCGCATTTGATAAAAGGCATAGGTTCTAGCACAGATTGCCTGGGCTTTTAGGGCTTCCGAAGGGTAGGAAGAAGGCATTTCACTGGAGACAACACTGTACAAATATTCCTCCAGCGGAAGCTCGTTTACCAGTAAATATCCTTTTTCTGCAGCAGTTACTGTAATTTTTCCTCGATACTCTGGATTTCCTGCAGAATGTTTCATAGAAAGAATTCGAATTTTTCCAGTTTCCGATGTAATATGACAAATTCCCTCCTTTGCCTGCACTCTATATTCCTGCCCCGCTGCCAAATGCTTTTTTCCCTTTTCCTCTGCTACCTCATAATCTGCTGTCGCTGTTATACGCACCTCTTTGTGATAGATTTCTTCCTCCGTTCCATGAAGCAGCACTTTGATGATATCCATATTTTCCTCTCCATCTGCCACAATGGCATCCACTTGATTTTCCTGCATATAAACCTGTACCTTGTCCCAATTTAAAAGTGATCCCATATTTTTCATCAACCGAACCTGGTTCTGGGATTTAATATAACATTGTACCGTAGGTGAAATGGTCACTTTTCCCCTTTGATTCAACCGCATCCACCCCTCCTCCGGCACAATGCTTTCCACCTGATCTTCCAAACATCCTTCCTTCCAAGTAATTTTTTTTACTGCGTTTTTTTCTACCGTGATATCCACAATCTTGTCCATTTTTTCTGTTTCTTTCCCCACTGGACAAGAAAGTATCCACTGTTTGTCCCCTACCAACACTGTCATTTGTTCTTCCTTTAGGGATAACATGTAGCAATTTTCATAGTATCCCTCCAGCATCTCCTCTTTATCCGTATCCCGTCGGGAAGAAACAATCCAAAGAAGCAATAATAAAGCCAACACCCACAGTAATTTTTTTATGCGCATATTCTTCCTCCCCATTTGCCCTTTTGGAATAATATATGCAGCAGTTTTGGTACTTAGAACCAAGAAAGTCATCCTTTAGAACAGAACTTTCTCATTGCTGAATCTTCCACTTTCCTCTATAATAGTATATATAGAAAAGAATGGATAACACTGCAGATTTTTCTGTTCACCTCTGAAAAATCTGTATAAATGACGAAACAAAGGAGATTTATCATAGATGAAGGACACTCTTTTTCACCCAGGCATAACGGAATATGTGGGCACCGCCGCTGGACATACCATCGGTATGGTGATTGCCAACGTTGATCCGGCAATTCGGGCTCTTTTACATCTTCCAGAGGAATACTCATCCCTGGCCATCCTCACTTCAAGAACTGGAGCCGCTGCCCAAGCCATCGCCATTGACGATGCTGCCAAAGCATCCAACGTGGAACTGCTGATTTTTGAACTTCCAAGGGACACGGAAGGTTACAGCGGACACGGTAATCTTTTTGTTCTGGGAGCGCAAGATGTATCCGATGCCAGACGCTGTGTTGAGATTGCGTTAGCTGGTATCGATGAACGGGCAGAAGGCATTTACATCAACGAAGTAGGTCATATGGAGATGCATGTTACCGCCAATGCTGGACCGGTTCTCCAGAAGATTTTTGGCACTCCTGCAGGCAAAGCCTTTGGATTTATCTGCGCCGCACCTGCTGGTATCGGTATGGTTGCTGCAGATACTGCCATGAAAGCGGCACCCGTTGACATCGTATGGCACGGCACACCATCGGTAAATCTTTCCATGACAAACGAGATTATCATCGGTATTTCCAGCGATTACGGTGCTGTGGAAAAAGCCGTTTGGACCGCTTACGATAAAGCCAGCAAATTGATTGAGACCTTCGGTTCTTATCCTGCTTCCATTTTGCATTTTGGAAGTGAAGAATAAAAGCTACTCTCCAATCACTGAATACCCATGGAACATAAAAATGCTCCTTTGAAGAATTTATTCCTCAAAGGAGCATCTTTTTATTTCTTTATATATTCAATTTTTTCTAAAACCCTGCGCCAGCTTCGCTAGTTGGATGGAAGATGGACTCAGTCTGTTCTTCTGTCAATGTCACGCCAAAGACTTCCTCGTAGTAGCGAATGGCTTCTTCTGTAATATCAATGTCAGCAAAGTGTTCTGGATAAGTCGTTTTTGCCATCCAAAGAAGAGTAACCGGTGTGTCTGCTCCCGGTGTGTAACTTCGATACATGCCTAAAGGCATTTTATACACACGCTGGTTTTTCACTGCATCCACAACGCTCCAGTCATAGTTGCCTACGGTATTGTTATAAAGATTGTCTGGTCCCGCTGTAGTAAAGTTTGTCACGAAGATGACAGAAGGATTCCAATTATAAATCTGCTCCATGTTTACATTTACAGCATTGTCTGTATCCAACTCCTCTGCTACATTTTGGGAACCCATGGCATCTGCCCACCATTGACCAAAGAATTTTTTGCCGGATGTTGCAATCTCTGCGTCACTGTATTTGAATAAGAAAAATACATTTTCTCTCTCTTCTTTTGGAATCTCGGAAATACGCTCCTGTACAAGATCGTACATTTCATTGGATTTTTTCTCTACGATTTCTGTTTTGTCATTATCCGGGAACACTTCACTGAGAAGAGAAATCCAGTTATTTAATGTTTCGATGCAGTTATATTCCCATTTATTTACAGAGAGGGCAATGGCAGCAAATCCTGCATTGCGAAGCTGTTCTCCCAGTTCTGGACTGGAGGCGCTATAGATTACCAGATCTGGTTCCAGTTTCATCAGCTCCTCTGTATTTACGGTAGATCCTTCGATAAAATCTGTCTTTGCATTTAAAATTTCAGGATATAATTCTCCTAACAGACCATTTTTTGCTGCCGCCATAGCGGTATCAGACATTCCTACAATCTTATCTGCAGAGTCAAAAAATACGGTCAATACGCTGGATAATGGTAAAATATCACAAACAACAATACGGTTGATTTCATAAGGCACTTCCACTTCGTTTCCTGCATGGTCCACCACCACATGAGTATCTTCCTTGGCAGTCACTGTGTTCTCCTGCTTTGTTTCACTGCTCTCCTTTCCCTTTCCAGCGCATCCCACCAGGGAAACTGCCATCACAAGGGCTAACATTACACTTCCAATTCGTTTCATTGTCATTCTCCTTTGCTGTATTATGTGATTTTATAAAAATCCAAGAAGGGAATCTGTAAATACCTCTCCCTTGCCTCAAATATTTATCGTATTTTTTCTAGGAATCCTGAAAAATCTGCGGTTAAATTTGGAATATCTTGTCGGTAGATTCTTCCCGAAAAGCTCTCCGTCGGCAGCGAAATAAAGTTTGCATTTTCCGGACAGATTGGTTGATACAAAGGGTCTGCAATTACTATTTTCATTCCCTTTAATGCCATTTCAATGGATTCTTCGTCCATTGCTTCCACATCTCCCTCTCGTAAAATACCTTTTGCACATTCCGTGGCACAGATTACTTTTGCCTTTTTTCCAGTACATCGCTCTATGGCTTTTGCCAAGGACAAAGAAAAGACGCCCTCTCCCACAATTCCTATGGTTTCTTGGCACCAACTTTCTCCCGCCGTTCCTTCTATCTTTTCCTGATACAAAGCCGCCTCTCTTAGGATTTTTTCCAGGGTAGTTTCCTTCGGTGCTTCTTCCTTTTCCATTCCCATTGCTGCCTGAAAAAGCTGCTCCTGCAGGTCTTTTTTGTAAGGATCACTAATGGGTACTCCCACCACATAAGGGGTACCAAACATTTCCTTGAATGCCTTCGCCACCCCAAGTCCTGTGGCAGAAACCACCAGGTTTACTCTGGCTTTCCCTGCCTTTGCCAGTTCCTCCGGTTTACTTCCCATCGCCCACTTGGAGACCACCTCAAATCCTGCCTCCTGCAAAAATATCTCTATGGAAGCATCTGTGCCATTGACAGAAAAATCAAGGGGAGTCAAACCTAAGATATTGGCGGAAAGATGTGCTGTTTTTTCTATTTTTTTCTCTACAAATCGTCTGGCATAGGCCTCTAACGCCGTGGAAGCTCCCTGTACATATGTGTTCATTCCAGTGGTAGCAAAACCAAAAGCTGGAATTCCTGTTTCCTGTTCAATAACATATGCCACAGATTCATAATCAAATCCCGTCATAGCCGGAATCGGAGTTCCCGCCACGGCAATGAATGCTGGCTTTAATTCTTTCGCTGCCTCCACAATGTCATCCACCAGTTTTTGGTCATCTCCCATGATTGCCTCCATCTCAGAAAGTCCGGAAATATATACCATACTGTCCATGTCATACCATCTGGGTTCATCGTGGGTGGTGTAAGTCGAGTTACATCCCGATGCATCGTGCATCACTGTCATACCGCCCAATTCGAACAGGGCGCTGCACACGCCGAAGGTGTCGGCTGAATATGTTGAAATTATTCTTGCTGTCTGTCTCATAGGCATCCCTCACATCCCATTCCTTTGATCTGTATCAGATTTCGCATATCCTTCTCGGAAAGATAGGCCTCCTTCATATATTCCGCTGTCTGCAAAATAGCCTGATAGCCAAACATTCCTCCGCCTTCTATCACGTTGACAAAATGCTTTGTATTTTCAAAATATGCTGCTTTCTGCCCAATGGCCAACACATCAGATTCCTCTTTTCCTGCCATAAAACGCATTCCTGCGTGTACCGTCGGATAGAGCATCAACTCAGGAAAATGTTCCTGCAAATAGAGAAAATCCTTTTTTTCTGCTGGAATTGCGGTATCGATGTACAGACGTTTCACTTGAAATCCATGATCTAATAAGAGTCTGGCAAGTCCCAATGGACGTGGGCAAAATGTATAATCAATAGCAATATCTCGATCACCAATCAGTTTTTTTGCCTCCTCCAAGGCCTTTTGACACTGCCGCTTTCGCTCTGTAAAGTCCGGTTTTGGAATTCCCAATGCTCGGGAAATCTGTTCAAATCCAGCCTCAATTTCCTCTCCGTCATAACTAAATGGCACATACAAATGCTGTCCACCCAATCGTTCTTCCAACATATCACCACCTGCAACTGCGGAAGGATAATAAGAAATATAATAGGAGCTTTCTGCCATCTCCTGATACTCCTCATAAGTCTTACAGGATGTAATTTCATGAATCTTCCATCCCTGTTCCCGCAAATGCCACAAAAGATCGCTGTCTTCCATGGTAGGCAAATCATTTCCAATAATAGCCACCGTCTTTTCCTTTTTCTCCCGCTGATGAAGCAGCATATAGAGACGGCTTCGCATCAATTGATCCGGTGTCAGACCACTTTTTCGCATAATCGGATTCATATAGCAATCAGTAAAATCAATCTCTGGAAAACGGTTTCGAAGTTCTTGATAGATCATCCCCAGATCGCATCCTGCAAAATGGTGGACGCAGCTTGTGTATACCAACACCGCCGGCGGACGTTTGGGAAGTTTTTCAATAATATCACTCACACCCTCAATAACCAGTTCCTCCATGTCTCCATCCAGCAGATTCTGTTCCTTAATCTCCACTGTAGAAAATCGCTCCTGTGCCCCCATCTCAGCCGCAGTCAATACTACGCCCCGCAGACAACTGGCTGCACAGACGAAAATTTCATGAGCCTCCGGAATCAACATTCCCGTATGCACAATGTTCCAAGTGCCTCTGGCTGGAGCTGCATATTCCAATCCAGATGCAAAGGGAGAGGGAAATGCTGCCTCTTTGATAGAAATTCCCACATCATTTTTTATATAATTCTCCCGAATTTTTCTTAACACGACCTCACCTCCTGATTTTTCATGATTTTATATCCATTATATTCCCCAAAAGCCTTACCCCTTATTTCCCCTGGCAAAGCTCCAACATTTTTCTTGCCAATGCACGATATTCCTCAGCCGCTTCACTGTCCGGAAATGCCTCGATGACGGTTTTTCTTAATTCCTCTGCGTCCTGCACAACTTCACTTCTGGAAATAGAAGCAATCACGGAAGAGTGAATATCATTTGCCAATTCCTCCACCTTTTCCTCCTCTTTTCGTACATTTCGACGATTTAAGATTAAGCCCCCAAGTTCCGCGTAGCCGCGCCCCTTAAAGCCATCAATGGCCATGGCGATGTTGGCTGCCGCATAAATTGCCATATTTTCGCCGGAAGTAATGACAAACACCTTATCCGCATAGCCGCCGCGCATCGGCATAGAAAATCCACCGCACACCACATCTCCCAGTACATCATAGAAAACCACATCCGGCTGATACACCTCATAAGCACCCTTTTCTTCCAACTTTTCCAATGCCGCAATAATGCCTCGTCCTGCACAGCCAAGCCCCGGTGTTGGGCCCCCGGCCTCCACACAGATGACACCGCCGTATCCCTCTGTGACCATATCTTCCAAGGTAAACTCATTTTTTTTGGTGCGTACCAAATCCAGCACCGTCTCCACCTTCTCTTTTCCATGGAGGTTCACTGTGGAATCCGCCTTCGGATCACACCCAATCTGCATGACCTTATATCCCATCTCACTGAGTGCCGCAGACACATTGGAAATTGTTGTGGATTTTCCAATGCCGCCTTTTCCATATACTGCAATCTTTATCATATTCTTTTCCTTTCTTCTAAGACAATTTTCTCTTCCTTAGGATTCCAATACTTTTAGCGGTATGACATCCTTTCGAATGCCCTCTTCTGTCTCAATCTCTCCAATTACCGCCTGCACACCAAAGGCTTTCTTGATATTTTCCTCATTCACAACGGTAGCGGTATCCCCAAACACATACTCCCCGCCTCTAGATAAAATCAGAGATTTTTCTGCCCTTTGCAGAGCATGGGCTGGGTAATGGGTATTAAAAACACAAGTCATACCTGCTTTCGCTAATTTCGTAATGGTATTTAACACAATCAACTGATTCTTAAAGTCCAGATTTGACTCCGGTTCGTCCAAAATCAGTACCTGTGGTTCCGCTGCCAATGCTTTGGCGATCAAAACCATCTGCAACTCACCGCCGCTGATCTTAGAACATTGTTTCTCGGAAAGATGAGAAATCCCCAAAAGTTCCATCACTTCCTCCGCCTTTTTTATATCCTTCTTCCCCGGCGGAAAAAAGGGATGTAAGCGGCTGCTTCGCCCAAGAAGTACCATTTCAAAGGCAGTGTAGGAGGAAGATACTCCTTTTGCCTGAGGCACATAGGCCATTTTTGACCAAAGTTTCTTGGGAGACATCGTCCCGATTTCTTCCTCATCTAATCGACTCTTTCCCTGTTTCCAGGAAAGCATCCCGGTAATACAGCGAAGCATCGTTGTTTTACCTGCCCCATTGGGACCCAATATAGCCAAAATCTCTCCAGAGTCTACGGAAAAATTGATGTTTTCAAATATTTTTTTCTCTTTTCCATAGGAAAAACTTCCATTTTCAACGGTCAATCTCATATCTGCCATCCTCCGCTTCTGCGCATCAACAAAATGAAAAATGGTGCCCCAATAATCGCAGTCAAAATAGATACCGGAATTTCCTCCGCTGTGGCACTTCTTGCCACCGTATCCACCACAATCATAAACACTGCCCCTAGACTGATGGAAGCCGGCAGCAGTGACATATGGTTACTGCCGAATTTCATGCGGCAAATATGGGGAATCAAAAGTCCAACCCATCCCACCTGGCCACACATGGACACACAGGATGCGGTGATTGCCGTTGCACTGACGATGGTAACGCCCCGCAGCATTTTTATGTTTACACCGGAGGACTGCGCCTCCTCCTCGGAAAGAGGCAACAGATTCATTCGCCATCGAATCAAATACAAGACTAAAATGCCCAGCAAAATCAACGGTGCTCCAAACTTTAGTGTGCGATAGCCGGCACTGTTTAAGCCGCCCATAAGCCAATAGGTGATGGCTGGAAGCTGTGATTCCTCATCTGCCACATATTTTACTAGAGAAACCAGGGCATTAAAGAGGGAACCGATCATAATTCCCGACAGCACAATAGTGCTAAGCCCTTTGTTTTTTCCATAACCTGCCAGCCAGGTAAGGGTTACTGCCAAAGCACCCATCAGCAGGGAAACTGCCTGTACACCAACCATATCAAACCCAAGCAACAATCCCAATGCCGCACCAAAACTGGCACCACTAGCTACCCCCAAGGTATCCGGTGTGGCTAAGGGATTGGCAAATAAACTCTGAAAGGCACATCCCGCTGCAGAAAGTCCAGCGCCTGCCAGCATAGCCAATAAAATTCTAGGCATCCTTACATTCCAAAGGGTCATCTCCGCAATATCCGTAAGCCCAGAAGGCTTTCCCATCATCTTTGCTCCCAAAGAAATCAATACATCCCCCGGTTCTATCACATATCGCCCAATCCCCAGCGCAAGAAGCGCTGCAGCAAAGGGCAAAATCAAAAAAACAAGTTTCCAAGGCAAGGACAATACACCAATCCTTTTTTTCCTATTCATGACAAACACCTCTCACGTCTATTTTCCTACATTGGAGTAAGCCACCTTAGAACTCACACCCTTTAATCTGCCAATTTTTCCTGATAATGTGCTGATGGCATCCTGAGGCGCATCGATTGCAATACTGATAATATTGATGCCCTTTTCCCGATACGGAATCCCCATTCGTCCAATGACATATTCGCTATACTGATGCAAAATCTCGTTCATCGCCTGAACAGATTCCACCTCTTCTATAATAATGCTGATCACCGCTACTCTTGTATCCATATTTTCCTCCTAAATTCCAATGAAATATCCACAATAATCATATTTTTCTGTACACAAAATCTTTTTCTGAAAATAACTGACCTATACACAAAAAAGCTGTGCCTAAAAAGACACAGCTTCATCTATGAACCTATTTATAATCCGTTTATGAAAAAAATTCTCTCTTCTTTCCGAATCCGCATTCTGGGAATCAGATTAAACCTTCCCCATAAAATATTATACTATTCATCTCATGTAACTTTGTCTTTCACCGCAATACCAAATTTTGGTGTCAGATAGGTTACGTCTATGATAACACTGTTTGGCAGAATTCGTCAAATGCAAAATAGTTTCTAATTCTCCCATAAAACCGATCTATGCTTTCGCAAAGGTAGCACATTCGGTATCCTTGCAGCCACAGGCACTGTGTCCCTGAACGCTGACACTTCCTGCCTGGCATTTACAAAGATCGTTATATTTGCATTTGGTTGCCTTGCAGTCAATATCGCTGGTAGAAGATGCATTCCGACTGGAGTTGCTGTAAGAATTTCCTTTTCTTTCTTTGAAACTATCACAGCAGGTATCCTCGGCTTTTTTCGCTTTGCTTCCACCTACTGTAATGGCATCTAAATCACAATACTGTTCCTTGTTATACATACATGTCTGTACGGTACATCTTAGTTCTGGCATAGTTATGACCTCCTTTATATTCTGAGTACATTCGTAGTATGCGTCAGAACTTTTTATTTATGCATGCATAATGCTATTAAAATTTAAAAAGGGACCAGCCCTTTCGGGCCGGTCCCTCATCTTACTATGTTGTTTCTAAGCCAACGAATTACCTAACTATTCTATGTACAGAATCCTTGACTCTGAACAATTACATATTTTTTGCACTTACAACGTTTACACCTGTTCCAAGTACGTTTTCAATGATTACATCGCCAACTTTTACTGGAGATTTTACAACAACTTTGTTAATCTCGTCCATGATGTCGTGAATCATTCCTTTTGGAATATCTCCTGCTGTTTTTACAGGGATTCTTCTATATGTACCACCTTCGATTGCCACTGTTGTAGTGATAACACGAGTAGGATTTACTAATTCTTTTTTGCCGTATTCAGCACCTCTTGGGCAGCCATTACCAGTTACTGCATAATCGTTTGCTTCGTCAACTTTTAAATGGCATCCTTTTGGACATGTAATACAAATTAATTCTGTCATGATTATTCACCATCCTTTTCTACAGAGATAACGATCTTGTTGTCAACAGCTTTTGCAAGAAGAGCCTTAGGAATTGGAATTTTCTCCATTTCTGCTGGGGCTACATGTTCTCTCTTGAACTTGCAGAGTACTTCGTCACCAGATTTCACTTTGATTACTACATCGTGGAATACGTTTGTTACACGGAAGTATACTTCTACTCGTTTGTCGATATTTTCAAGACGTACCTTCTGAGGAACGATTGCGTTTGCGCAAGCGCCTGCTGTGATGGAGATGGCATTGCTTCTGTCTGCTTCACCATTTAATACGTACTGAGCTGCACTCTTACCAGCAAGTTCGGATTCTTCTGTTACGAAGTCTACTAAGTCATGTACGTGTACTACGTTACCACTTGCAAATACACCTTCGATGGATGTTTCGTAGTTTTCGTATACAACTGGACCACTTGTTCTAGGATCCATCTCGATACCTGCTGCTTTAGAAATCTCGTTTTCTGGGATAAGACCTACAGAAAGGAGAACGGTATCAACATCAAATGTAATCTCTGTTCCTGGGATAGGTTTCTTTGTAGCATCGTCTACTTTGTTGATAGTAACGGATTCTACACGTTTGTCACCTTTGATGTTTGTGATTGTATGAGAAAGATATAAAGGAATATCATAGTCATTTAAGCACTGTACGATGTTACGGTTTAAGCCGTTGGAGTATGGCATTAATTCAACACATGCAACTACTTTTGCACCTTCCAATGTCATACGACGAGCCATGATCAGTCCAATATCACCGGAACCTAAGATAAGAACTTTCTTACCTACCATGTAACCTTCCATGTTAACGTATCTCTGTGCTGCACCGGCTGTAAATACACCAGTAGGACGATCGCCAGGAATTGCGATAGCACCACGAGTTCTTTCACGGCATCCCATGTTCAGAACGATGGATTTTGCTTTTAATTCCATATATCCGTCTGTTTTGTTCATGCAATATACAGTTTTATCTTCTGCTACATCAAGAACCATAGTATCTAACATAATCTCGATATCTGTATCTGCTACCATCTGGATAAATTTATTTGCGTATTCAGGACCTGTTAATTCTTCTTTGAAGTGATGAAGACCAAATCCGTTGTGGATACACTGGTTAAGGATACCACCTAACTCTTTGTCACGTTCGATGATCAATACTTTTTCTGCGCCATTTTTCTTAGCTTCATAACCAGCAGCTAAACCTGCAGGGCCGCCACCTACTACGATTACATCATATAACATTAGTTTGCACCTCCAACATTTTTAGTTTCACCAGTAATAATGAACATACCAGCGCGGTCTTTTACTACTTCTGGCTGAGTCATGCCAAGTTCTCTTGCGATGATTTCCTGAACACGTGGTCCACAGAATCCGCCCTGGCATCTTCCCATACCTGCGTTACATCTTCTCTTAATAGCATCGATAGATGGTGCTACGAATGGACGATGGAGTGCATCTACGATCTCGCCTTCTGTTACGCTTTCGCAACGGCAGATGATCTTACCATATAATGGGTTCTGCTTGATGAGCTCTGCTCTCTCTTCATGTGTCATATGTTTGAAACGAACCTGATGTCTTTCATCTACATATTCGTCTTTTGCTGTTGCTGCAAGATCTTCTACTAAATCTTTTGCTACATCTACAGCGATTGCACATGCGGATGTAAGACCTGGAGAAGCCATACCTGCTACGTTGTGGAATCCTTTGTTTACTTCATCTTCATAGATAAAGAAATCATGTACGCCAGTTCTTGCACGAAGACCTGCAAAGTTACGGATGGATTCTCTGTAGTTGATAGTAGGAACAGATTTTAATGCTGCTTCTCTAACAAAATCAAGACCATCTAATGTTGTAGACAGATCATCGTCGATGGTTGGAACGGAGTTAGGTCCAACAATCAGGTTGCCATGAACGGTTGGGGAAACTAATACACCTTTACCTTTTTCATTTGGACACTGGAAGATAACGTGATTTACTAATGTTCCCTGGCTCTTATCTAATAAGTAGTATTCACCTTTATTAGGTGTGATTGTAAATTTCTTTTCGTTGATCATCTCGTTAACTCTGTCAGCGTAGATACCAGCAGCGTTAACTACTAATTTTGTCTCGATATCGCCGTTGTTTGTAGCAACTTTGTAGCCGCCTTCCATCTTCTCGATACCAGTTACTTCTGTATTTAATTTGATCTCAACACCGTTTGTTACAGCTGTCTCTGCCAATGCGATTGCAAGTTCCCAAGGGCTTACAACACCTGCGCTTGGAGCATATAAAGCACCAACGGCACATTCATTTAAGTTAGGTTCTTCTTTATGTAATCTCTCTGCATCCCAAACCTCAAGTCCTGGACATCCGTTTGTATTACCTCTTTCGTAGAGTTCATTTATTGTTTTCATTTCATCTTCGGAAAATGCTACTACTAAAGAACCGATATTCTTATAAGGAACTGAAAGTTTTTCGCAAAGCTCTGCTGTGTAAGCACATCCAGCTACGTTGTATTTTGCCATGTCTGTGCCTGGTTCTGGGTCATATCCAGCGTGGATAATCGCACTGTTTGCTTTTGTTGTTCCGATAGAAACATCGTTCTCTTTCTCTACCAGTACAGCTTTTACGTTATATTTACTTAACTCGTAAGCAATAGAGCATCCGCTGACACCGGCGCCGATAATTGTTACATCATACATGTTTAGGTCCCTCCTAAATAAAATTGTTTTCACAGTTTCATTCCGCGTTTTTTTTACGATCCTAAAAACGCCAAAACGGACTTTGACACATTACCAAGCATCTTTTCAAATAAAAAAAGCCACAGAAATAATCGATAGCTCTTCCCTCTATCGTTCTTGCCCTGGCTCTCATACTCTAGCACTGTATCAACTTATGGATTTATATTACCACTTTCGAATTATATTTGCAAGGGTCTTTTATTAAATTTTTCCATATTTTTTTACTTTTCTTTTCACATTTTCGTCATTTGTGATAAATTTAACATTTTATTTCTGCATATTTGTCTAAATTCACAAGAAAACCGACATTTCCATAAAAAATCATTGGTTTTTCTCTTTAAAAAGTGTACAATCTTAATAAGTAGTGTTACAATGAACCATTACGCCGCAGCTATCGCTTTTTTAGACGATAGAAATACAACCCGACAAACTTAGAAATGAACTTAGGAGGAATGATTTATGATAAAGAAATACCGCGAGGCTTTGGAGGATTTTCCTGTCATTGCAGCAATCCGCAGCGATAAGGATCTGGAAGAATGTTTAAAGACGGAATGTCAAAATATTTTTATCCTCTACGGCTCCATTATGACTATTGCTGATATTGTGAAGAGAATTACAGATTCCGGTAAATATGCCTATGTCCATATGGATATGATTGAGGGATTGGCGGGCAAGGAAGTTTCTGTTGAATTTATCAAAAACAACACTTCCGCCAACGGCATCATCAGCACCAAGTCTTCTCTGATTAAGAAAGCAAAGGAATTAGAACTTTTTACTATTCAGCGTTTCTTTATGTTGGATTCTTTGGCTATTAAGAATATAAAAAAACAGATTGAACAGTCTAAGCCAGACATCATTGAAATCCTTCCCGGCCTTATGCCACGAGTAATCACAAGCCTCAAGGCGGAAGTAAAGCATAAAGTCATTGCTGGAGGCTTAATTAGTTATAAAGAAGATATTCTAAATGCTTTAGACGCTGGTGCTACAGCAATTTCCACAACAAACCCTGAACTTTGGTACATGTAATTGCAAAAAATGTATAAAAACTTCTTGCATTATCTATTGTTGTATGTTAATATTTACCCATGAGATAAATGATATTTGCTAGAGAAGGGAGAGTCAAAGCAATTTCACGGCAGTGTATATGTCGTTTTATTTGTTTTGACTTTTTTGCGAATATCACTTTTTTACCAGTCTAGAACTGGTACGGTATATATTTTTTCATATTTAAGGAGGTTTTTATTATGGCAAAGTACATGATGGCTCTCGATGCTGGTACAACTAGTAACCGCTGTATCCTTTTCAACGAAAGAGGAGAAATCTGCTCCGTAGCACAGAAAGAATTTACACAGATCTATCCAAAGGCTGGATGGGTTGAGCATGACGCTAACGAAATTTGGGCAACACAGCTTGGTGTAGCTCAGGAAGCTATGGCTAAAATCGGCGCAACAGCAGCTGATATCGCAGGTATCGGTATTACTAACCAGCGTGAAACAACTATCGTTTGGGATAAAAACACTGGCGAACCAGTTTATAACGCAATCGTATGGCAGTGCCGTCGTACATCCGAATATTGTGATTCTTTAAAAGATAAAGGTCTCGTTGACAAAATCAGATCCAAAACTGGTCTTGTAATCGATGCTTACTTCTCTGGAACAAAGATTCGTTGGATC
>CAYLUV010000015.1:0-22568 GCA_964386955.1 uncultured Lachnospiraceae bacterium | reverse complement strand
CTATTATTTTAGTGTATCGTTTTTTAAATAACAATAGACAGAATCAACGAAAGTGTTCAAAGATATTATCTAATTGCGCAACAGAAGTATATAGTGTTATAATAAAACGGAGTGTGTAAAAAATATGTGAACAAATGAAAAAACAGGAGAGGGACATGGGTAAAACGGAACAAAACGATTTTACGACAGGCAGCATTGCCGACAAATTGATAAAGTTTATGGTGCCAATCTTGGGAGCCTTAATTTTGCAGGCCATGTACGGCGCCGTGGACATCCTGGTGGTGGGATGGTTTGGTACCACAGCCGGCATTTCTGGTGTTTCTACCGGAAGCAATATTGTAAACTTGATTACCTTTACGGTAGCAGGATTTTCCATGGGTGTTACGGTGTTGATTGGTAATTATATTGGAAGAAAAGAGCCGGAACGGGCAGGAAGAGTGATTGGCGGCGGCATCTGCTTTTTCCTTTTGGTGGCTGTGATTGCCTCTGTTGGGATGCTAGTTTTTGCGGAGCCACTGGCAAGATTGATGCAGGCACCGGAGGAAGCGTTGGAACTTACGATGCTGTATGTGCGTATTTGTGGCGGCGGTATCGTGTTTATCATCGCCTACAATCTGATCAGCAGCATTTTTCGCGGGCTTGGTGATGCCAAACTGCCCCTTGTTTTTGTGGGCATTGCCTGCGTGGTAAATATTATCGGAGACTTGGTGTTGGTGGGCATTTTTAAGATGAACGTAGCTGGTGCTGCCATTGCAACGGTGGCAGCACAGACCGTAAGTGTCATTATGTCCCTTGCAATTATCCGAAAAAAGGAGCTTCCTTTTACCATGAAGCGGGAGGATATTTGTTTTAATGAGGAAATTCCAAACATTATAAAAGTAGGCTCTCCCATTGCTTTTCAGGAAGTGCTGACGAATCTTTCCTTTTTGGTGCTTTGTGCCTGCATTAACAAGCTGGGATTGGATGCTTCTTCCGGTTATGGGGTAGCAAATAAGATTGTAAGTTTTGTTATGCTGATTCCAAGTTCCCTGATGCAATCCATGTCCTCCTTTGTAGCGCAAAATGTTGGGGCGAAAAAGGAAGACCGAGCGAAAAAAGCCATGTTCATTGGAATAGCGGTAGGATGTTTTGTGGGAGTATTTATTTCTTTGATTTCATTCTTTAAGGGGGATATTCCTTCCATGATCTTCTCCGCTGACCCGTTGGTGATTGCAAGATCCTGGGAATATTTGAAGGGATTTAGCTTGGAAGCGATTGTAACTAGTGTACTCTTTAGCTTTATGGGGTATTATAACGGGCACGGAGAGACTTTCTGGGTAATGCTACAGGGAATTGCCCAATCTTTGATTGTGCGACTGCCTTTATCCATCTATATGGCAGGTTTGCCAAATACTAATTTGACCTACATTGGTTTTGCAGCACCGGCGGCGACGATTTTTGGCATTTTGCTGAATGTAATATATTTTGCTTATTTTCAGAAGAAGATGAAAATGCAGAAAATGGCTTAAAAATATAGAAAAGAAGACAAAACGAGTAAAAAGAAACAATGATTTGATAGAAAAGGACAGGAGGAACATATGAAACTGCCACAGGAGTTTAGAGATAGAATGATTAAACTGCTTGGAGAAGAGGAATTTGCCGTATATGAGGCAAGTCTTACGGAGCCAAGATACAACGGATTGAGAGTGAACACCTTAAAGTTTACACCGGAAGAATTTATGGAGATTTCTCCATTTAAACTTCGTCCGATTCCATGGTGTCCAAACGGTTTTTATTATAATCGAGAGGAAAATCCAGCGAAACATCCATATTATCATGGGGGATTTTATTATATTCAGGAGCCAAGTGCCATGACACCGGCTAGTTTTCTTCCCGTGGAGCCGGGGGACAAGGTGTTGGATCTTTGTGCAGCACCGGGAGGAAAGACCACAGAACTTGGGGCAAAGCTCCAAAAAGAAGGGGTATTGTTCAGCAATGACATCAGTATTTCCAGAACAAAAGCGCTCCTTCACAATATTGAGTTAAATGGCATTCCAAATATTGTTGTCATGAGTGAGGAATCCTCCAAACTGGCACCGAGATTGGAAGGATATTTTGATAAAATTTTGGTGGATGCGCCATGTTCTGGGGAGGGAATGTTCCGAAAAGACCCAGCCATGGTAAAGGCATGGGGACCGGAAAAAGTGGAATTATACAGTTCTATCCAGAGAGAACTGATTGTGGATGCAGCGAAAATGTTAAAGCCGGGAGGAATGATGATCTATTCCACCTGCACCTTTGCACCGGAGGAAAATGAACAGTCCATGGAATATTTACTGGAACAGTGTCCGGATATGTCTTTAGTGGAACTTCCTCTCTATGAAGGATTCGATCAGGGACATCCTGAGTGGAGTAAGACAGGAAGAGAAGATTTGAAGCACTGCAGAAGACTTTGGCCACATCGCATCGAGGGGGAAGGTCATTTTGTGGCACTTCTGAAAAAAGATGAGGATGCGGTGACAAGAAGAGTTCGTCCATATCCATACAAAGGTGTCAAACTGCCAGAGGAAATTACCAACTTTTTGAAGGAAACAAATTTGAAACTAGATCCAAAGCGTATCGAGATTCATGAGGACAGAGTGTTCTATATGCCGGAGGAATTACCGGATTTGAAAGGATTCCGTATTGTGCGAGCTGGATTATTCCTTGGAAACTTGAAGAAAAAGCGATTTGAGCCAAGTCAGCCTTTGGCCATGGCATTTGGAGAGGGCGAGGGATATGAGAGAATAAATCTTTCTCTGGAAGATGAAAATCTCATTCGCTATCTGAAATGTGAGACCATTTCCGTAGAAGGACCAAAGGGCAATGTGCTGGTATGTCTGGAGGGAAGACCTTTGGGCTTTGGAAAATTGGCAAATGGAACATTGAAGAACAAATATCGTCCAAGTTGGAGATGGATGAGAGGCTAGAGGTGCATGACTGAAGGTTGCCAACAGATAAGGATGGCACTCGAACAGTGACCAGAAAGGAAACAACATGGCAAAATTACTGAGACTGGACAAATACCTGGCAGATATGCAGGTGGGAACCCGGACGGAAGTAAAACAGTTAATAAAAAAAGGACAGGTATCGGTGGATGGGGAAATCGCCAAAAAGCCGGAACAAAAGATAGATTCTTCCCAGGCACAGGTCATTGTGCAGGGAGAAAGAGTGGGGTATACCGAGATGGAATATTGGATGCTCCATAAACCAGGTGGATATGTGTCCGCCACTGTGGATAAAAAAGACAAAACGGTACTGGAATTGTTGAAAGATTCCAAAAGAAAGGACCTTTTTCCGGTGGGAAGACTGGATAAGGATACGGAAGGGCTTCTTTTTCTTACCAACGATGGCGAATTAGCCCATCAGCTTCTGTCGCCGAAAAAACATGTGGATAAGACCTATTACGCGAAGATTGACGGAGTTGTGACAGAGGAACATGTAAAAGTCTTTGCAGAGGGACTTGATATCGGAGAAAAAAGTAAGACGATGCCGGCAAAATTGGAGATTTTGTCCGTGAAGGACCAGATTTCAGAGATTAAGGTTACTATTCAGGAGGGAAAATTCCATCAGGTAAAACGGATGTTTGAGGCAATCGGTACAAAAGTGACCTATCTAAAACGCCTCTCCATGGGAACCCTTGTGTTAGATGAAAAATTGCCTTTGGGGGAAGCGAGAATTTTGACGGAAGAAGAGATTGCCGCCTTAAAGAGCGGTTATGAGAAACAGGCTTAATTTAGAGGAAAAAGAATGAACAAAATAGATAAAATCGACGAAAAGATAGAGGCAGCCATCTTTGATCTGGATGGGACATTGATTGACTCCATGTGGCTGTGGTATCAGATTGATGTGGAATTTTTGGCGCAGTTTGGGGCAGAAGTGCCGGCAGATTTGCAAAAAAGCATCGAGGGCATGAGCTTTACGGAGACAGCTCAGTATTTTCGGGATCGTTTTCCCTATATTCCCTATTCTGTGGAACAGCTAAAGAAGATATGGAACCAGATGGCCTATGAAAAATATGCCCACGAGGTGACTTTAAAGCCGGGAATTTTGGAATTTTTACAGCATTTAAAAGAAAATAACATAAAGACAGGAGTGGCCACCAGCAATTCCAGAGAACTGGTGGAGGTGGCTCTTACCAACTTGGGCATTCGACCTTACTTTGACACTATTCGTACTGCCTGTGAGGTGAAGAAAGGAAAACCAGCGCCGGATATCTATCTTTTGGCAGCGGAGGATTTGGAAGTAAATCCCTCCCACTGTCTCTGTTTTGAGGATGTGCCGGCGGGTATTCTTGCTGGAAAAAATGCAGGCATGACTACTTATGCGGTGGAGGATGCCTTTTCCAGACCAATGATAGAAGAAAAGAAAGAACTGGCAGATTTTTATATAGAAGATTATTATGAGCTTTTGAAATAGAACGTGACCGAGAAAGAGAAAAAGGTCAAAAAAATGGAGGAAAAACAATGGAAAAACAGTTTCTTCCGATTAATCGGGAAGATATGAAAAATAGAGGATGGGAACAGGCGGATTTCGTCTATGTGACTGGAGATGCCTATGTGGATCATCCATCCTTCGGTGTTGCCATTATCAGTCGTTTGCTGGAACGAGAGGGCTACAAGGTGGCGATTCTTTCCCAGCCGGACTGGAAAAGGGATGATAGCATTGATGAATTTGGAAAGCCAAGACTTGGCTTTATCGTAACAGCAGGAAATATGGATTCTATGGTAAACCATTACAGTGTTTCCAAAAAGAGAAGAGCAAAGGATTCCTACACACCGGGCGGGGAAATGGGAAAACGTCCTGACCACGCGGTGGCGGCATATTGTAATCTGATTCGCAGAACCTACAAGGATGTGCCGATTATTATCGGCGGTATTGAGGCATCGTTACGAAGACTGGCTCACTATGATTACTGGGATAACAAGGTGAAACGTTCCGTTCTTTTGGATTCTCAGGCAGATATTCTTCTCTATGGTATGGGAGAACATTCTATCATAGAAGTGGCGGATAGCTTAAATGCGGGAATTCCTGTTAATGAATTGACTTATATCAGAGGAACTGTGTATAAGACGAAATATCCTGACCGAGTGGAAAAGGGCATTATGCTTCCTACTTATACAGAGATTTGTGAGAGTAAGGAAACTTATGCCAAAAGTTTCTATACCCAGTATTGCAACACCGATCCTTATGTGGCGCGCCCATTGATTGAAAAATATAAGGATACCCAGTATGTGGTACAAAATCCACCGTCTCTACCACTGACAGAGGAGGAGATGGATGCAGTATACCGACTCCCTTACATGAGAACCTACCATCCTTCCTACGAGGAAAAGGGCGGCGTACCAGCCATTACAGAGGTAAAGTTCAGTCTTACCAGTTGTCGAGGCTGTTTTGGCGGCTGTAATTTCTGTGCTCTCACCTTCCACCAGGGAAGAATGATTCAGTCCAGAAGTCACGAATCTCTCTTGGAAGAGGCGAAGATGATCATTGAGGATAAGGATTTTAAGGGATATATCCACGACGTAGGCGGTCCAACGGCAAACTTTAGAAATACTTCCTGTGAGAAACAAAAGACAAAGGGAGTATGTCCAACAAAACAGTGTCTTTTTCCACAGCCTTGTAAGAACCTGAAGGTAGATCACAAGGATTATTTGAAACTTCTTCGCAAACTGAGAGAACTTCCAGGTGTGAAGAAGGTATTTATCCGCTCTGGTATTCGTTATGATTATCTGATTTACGACAAAGACGATACCTTTATGAGGGAACTTTGTGAACATCATGTCAGCGGACAGTTAAAGGTAGCGCCGGAACACATCTCTGATCCTGTTCTTTCTATGATGGGAAAACCGGGAAAAGCGGTGTACGAAAAATTCCGGGCAAAATATAAACAGGTCAACGAACAACTGGGAAAAAATCAGTTCCTTGTGCCATATCTCATGTCCTCTCATCCGGGTTCTACCTTGAAGGAAGCCATTGAATTGGCAGAGTATCTGAGAGACCTAGGCTATATGCCGGAACAGGTGCAGGATTTCTATCCAACCCCTTCTACCATTTCCACCACCATGTACTATACAGGATTGGATCCAAGAACCATGAAGCCAGTGTACGTGCCAAAGAATCCTCACGACAAAGCTATGCAAAGAGCACTGATGCAGTACCGAAATCCAGCAAACTATGATCTGGTATTTGAGGCACTGGCGAAGGAAGGTCGTTATGATCTGATTGGATTTGATAAAAAATGTCTCATTCGTCCGAGAAAGAGCACTGGAAAAGGCGGATTTGGCTCTGGAAAATCTGGAGGAAAAGGTGGTTTCGGTGCTGGAAAATCCGGCAATAACAGAGGAACAGGAAACAATCAGGGAGACAAACCAAGAAAGAAAAAAACCATACGAAACGTGCATAAAAAGAAAACGAGGTAGTATATGAAAACAGCCATTATCACCGGTGCATCCACTGGTATGGGAAGGGAATTTGCAAAACAGATTTGGAAAGGGGACACTTCCATCGAAGAAATCTGGATCATTGCCAGAAGAGAGGGGAAATTAATCTCTTTACAGGCGGAACTGGGATTTCAAGGGGTGGAAGTCCTTCCTCTTGATCTCACCAAGGAAGAGCATCTGGAGAAGTATCGTATGCGCCTGCAGGAGAAAAAACCACAGGTTTGTATGCTGGTAAACAGTGCGGGATACGGAAAGATGGGAACCTTTGAGGAAGTGGGATATGAGCATAATCGAGGAATGATAAAAACAAACTGTCAGTCCTTGGTTGATGTCACATACTTGACACTTCCTTATATGAAGCGAGGCTGTCAGATAATCAATCTGGCGTCCAGCGCTGCATTTTTGCCCCAGCCAGAGTTCGCCATCTATGCCGCTAGCAAATCCTTTGTGCTGAGTTTTACCAGAGCACTGAGACGGGAACTGAGGGAAAAGAAAATTATGGTAACGGCAGTGTGTCCGGGACCGGTAAAGACGGAATTTTTTCAGGTGGCAGAGGCCGATGGAGGCAAGAAACCAAAGCCCTACAAGATGCTTTTTCGGGCAAATGCCAAAAAAGTGGTGAAAAAGGCACTGCGGGATGCAAAAAGAGGGAAAGAAACTTCTGTGTACGGTCTGTGGATGAAATTATTTTCCCTTTTGTGTAAGGTGGTGCCCCACAGATGGCTGTTGGCGATTATTTCGTAATAGATAAGGATAGATTATGAGAGAAATTCATATTACAACAAAGGAAGAGGGGCAGAGACTGGATAAAATTCTAGGAAAATACTTAGATCAGGCAGCGCCTTCCTTCCTATACAAGATGCTGCGAAAAAAGAATATAAAATTAAATGGAAAGAAAGCCGACGGAAAAGAAAAAGTGCAGGATGGAGATGTGATCACTCTGTTTCTGGCAGAGGATACCATTTTAAAATTTCAAAAAAAGGAACAGCCAAGGGAAGCGGTTCCTGTCAGCAAGGGAAAAAGCCAAGGAAAAGATTTGGACATTATCTATGAAGATGAGGATATCATTTTGATAAACAAGCCGGCAGGGATTTTGAGTCAAAAGGCGGGAAGGGATGACGTTTCCATCAACGAGGAATTGATTGCCTACTGCCTGGAAAAAGGACTTGTGACAGAGGAGGAGTTAAAAATCCGAAAACCTTCCATCTGTAACCGTCTGGACCGAAATACCACAGGGTTGTTGGCAGGAGGAGTTACCATTCCCGGTCTTACCTTTTTGTCTGAACTTTTTCGAGAGCGAAAGGTGGATAAATACTATTTCACCATCGTAAAGGGCGAGATGAAAAAAGGAATGAAACTGCGGGGGTATCTTTCCAAAAATACAAAAACAAATCAGGTAACAGTGACGGAAAAGCCGAAAAATAAGGACGATGACTATATTGAGACCGCATACGAACCCATTAAGACGGGAAATGGATATACCTTATTAAAGGTAAAATTGATTACTGGAAAAACACATCAGATTCGTGCCCACTTGGCATTTTCCGGTTATCCTATTATTGGAGATGAAAAATACGGCGATCACAAGATCAATCAGTATTGGAAGAAGGAAGCGGGATTAAAGAATCAGCTTCTTCACAGCGCCATTTTGGTATTTCCAAATCTGGAAGGGCAGTGGAGTCATTTTTCTAACAAGCGTGTGGAAGCGCCAAAGCCAGCTCAGTTTGAAAAGATTGAGAAGAAAATCTTTGGTGAAAAAGGAGAGAGAAGATAATGGGAACCTGGAATTCAAGGGGACTTAGAGGCTCTTCTTTGGAGGAACTAATCAATTTTACCAACGACAAATATGCGGACAAGAATTTGGCACTGATCCAAAAGGTGCCAACTCCCATTAAGCCCATTCGTATCGATCAGGAGAGCAGGCACATTACCCTCGCCTATTTTGAGCAAAAAAGTACGGTGGACTATATTGGGGTGGTACAGGGAATTCCGGTTTGTTTCGATGCCAAGGAATGTGGCACAGACAATTTTCCTCTGGCCAATGTCCATCCCCATCAGATTGCCTTTATGGAGCGATTTGAGAGACAAAAGGGGGTGGCATTTTTGCTAATCCACTATACAACCAGAGATGTAAAGGTTTATCTGCCCTTTCGCCATTTGAAGAAATTCTGGGACAGAAAGGAAGCGGGAGGACGAAAGCATTTCAAGTTTGAGGAGCTTGACACCACCTATTTTTTATCGGAAAATGCCGCTGTACCGGTGCATTTTTTGGAGCCTTTAAATCGCGATTTGTGTCAAAGGAATTCTTGACGGAACAAAAAGAATTATATATAATTAGTTGATACCATGCCATAAGTGTGCCCAAATGGAGAAAGCCAGGGGAAAGGTATGGCAGAAAAGTTAGAAAGAGTCAGAGGATGTACTAGATAAGAATCGGCTCTTTTTCCAATAAGAGAACTGAATAACAAGAGGGTAAGATTGTGATTAAAAGCATGACAGGGTTCGGTCGCAGCGAGGCTGTGACAGAAGAACGAAAAGTAATTGTGGAGATGAAAGCAGTCAACCACAGATACTGCGATATCAACATTCGTATGCCGAAGAAGCTGGGATTTTTTGAGGCTTCCATTCGAAACGTAATGAAGAAATATATCAGCAGAGGAAAGATTGACGTTTTTATTACTTACGAAGATTACACAGAGAACAATGTCTGTGTACGATACAACAAAGAGATCGCAGGAGAGTACTATGGACACCTTTCTTCCATGAGTGAAGAATTTGGTCTGGACATGGGACTCACTGCAGCAGGGCTCTCCCGCTATCCGGAAGTATTTACACTGGAAGAACAGGCCATGGATGAGGAAGAACTCTGGAAATTTATCGAGGGTGCTGTTGTGGAAGCCTGCCAGAAGTTTGTGGCTACCAGACAACAGGAAGGGGAAAGCCTAAAGACAGATATTATTTCCAAATTAGATCATATGGTGGAGATGGTAGAGAAGGTGGAACAGCGCTATCCAGATATGGTGGCGGACTACCGCAAAAAACTGACAGATAAAGTCCATGAATTGTTGGAAAATGCCACCATCGATGAGAGCAGAATTGCCACAGAGGTTACCATCTATGCGGATAAAATCTGCGTGGATGAGGAGACGGTGCGTCTGCGAAGCCATATTGAACATACCAAGCAGACCTTGTTAGAAGGCGGCAGTGTGGGAAGAAAGCTCGATTTTATTGCCCAGGAGATGAACCGAGAGGCCAATACGATTCTTTCTAAGGCAAATGATTTGGAGATTTCCAATGTTGCTATTGACTTAAAGACAGAAATCGAGCGAGTGAGAGAACAGATTCAGAATATTGAATAGAGATAAGGAGCGACGATATGTTGCGATTTATGAATGTGGGCTATGGAAATAGTGTCAATGGAGATAAGGTGATCTCCATTGTGGCACCGGAAGCAGCTCCCATTAAACGAATGATTCAGCAGGCAAAGGACGAAGGAAGAGCCATAGATGCTACTTGTGGAAGAAAGACGAGGGCAGTGCTTGTGATGGAGAATGGAAACATTGTCTTGTCCGCCTTATTGCCAGAGACCATACTGAATCGACATTATGGAAAAGACAGCAAGGGGGAAGAGGATGAGTAAACAGGGAATGTTGATTGTCATTTCCGGATTTTCCGGCGTGGGCAAAGGAACCGCTGTAAAAGAGCTGGTGAAAAAATATGGATATAGCTTATCCATTTCTGCCACTACGCGAGCACCAAGAACTGGCGAGGAGAATGGAAAAGATTATTATTTCAAAACAGTAGAGGAATTTGAAGCACTGATTGCAGAAGACGGCTTTATCGAGCATGCAAACTACGTGGGAAATTATTATGGAACACCAAGGACATATGTGGAGGAAAAATTAAACGCCGGAAGCAATGTAATCCTTGAAATAGAGGTGGAAGGAGCACTGCAGATTAAAAAGCAGTATCCAAATGCCATTTTGATTTTTATTTCTGCACCAAATGCAGCAGAACTGAAAGAGAGACTTGCAGGACGAGGTACAGAATCCCAGGAAGTAATCGCAAAGCGTATGAAGCGAGCGGTGGAAGAATGCAAGTCCATTCCAAATTATGAATATTTTGTCATCAACCGTGACGGACAGTTAGACCGATGTGTGGATGAGATTCACACCATTGTTACAGCCAAGAAAATGGAACTTGAACTGTGGGAAGATGACATTGCCACTATACAAAAAGAACTTATGGAAATATAGAAGGGAGACCAGAGTATGTTACATCCATCTTATACAGAAATTATGGGAAAAGTAAATGCAGACGTAGAGGAAGGAAATGAACCAGTAGTAAACAGCCGTTACTCTATCGTAATCGCAGCAGCAAAGAGAGCAAGACAGTTAATCGAAGAAGAATGTGTAAATCCAGATTCTTACACAGGAGAAAAACCATTATCCAGAGCCGTTGCAGAAATCTATGACGGCAGTGTAAAAATTTTACCGGAAGAACAGACAGAAGACGAAGAAGCGAACGAAGTGGAGGCTTAATTAACTATGAAGATTTACAACACTCTTACAAAGAAAAAAGAAGAGTTTGTGCCAATCACACCGGGAAAAGTAGGAATTTATGTATGTGGACCTACGGTATATAACTATATTCACATTGGAAATGCAAGACCAATGATCGTGTTTGACACACTGAGAAGATATTTTGAATATAAGGGATACGACGTAAACTATGTATCCAACTTTACCGATGTGGATGACAAGATCATCAAAAAATCCATCGAGGAAGGAGTTCCAGCTTCTGAGATTTCTGAGCGCTACATCAAGGAGTGCAAACAGGATATGGAAGCCATGAACATTAAGCCGGCGACCCATCATCCAAAGGCAACAGAGGAAATTGATGGCATGATCGATATGATCTCTACTCTCATTGACAAAGGATATGCCTATGAAAAGAACGGCACTGTTTACTTTAGAACAAGAGAGTGCAAGGGATATGGTAAACTTTCCAAAAAGAACATCGACGATCTCAGCGCAGGAATCCGTATCGCTGTCAGTGATGAAAAGGATGATCCGATGGATTTCGTTCTCTGGAAGCCAAAGAAAGAGGGAGAACCATCTTGGAAATCTCCTTGGTGTGATGGTCGTCCAGGCTGGCACATCGAGTGCTCTGTTATGTCCAAAAAATATGTAGGAGAGACCATCGATATCCATGCAGGTGGAGAAGATTTGGTATTCCCACATCATGAAAATGAGATTGCACAGAGTGAATGCTGCAACGACAAGAAATTTGCAAATTACTGGATGCACAATGCATTCTTAAATATTGATAACAAGAAGATGTCCAAATCTGCAGGAAACTTCTTCACCGTAAGAGAAATCAGTGAAAAGTATCCATTACAGGTGATTCGTTTCTTCATGTTAAGTGCCCACTATAGAAGTCCATTAAACTTCAGTGACGTACTGGTGGAATCTGCAAAGAGCGGTTTAGAAAGAATCTTAACAGCAGTGGACAACATTAAGACCATTCTTCCTACTCTTCCAGAAGTGGCAGAAGATGGTGCAAATCTGGAAACACTGGCATCCCTTGTGGCAAAATATGATGCTGCTATGGATGATGACCTCAACACTGCAGATGCTATTGCAGCAATCTTTGAGATTGTAAAACTGGCAAATACTACAGTAAAAGAGGGATCTAAGGCGTATGGCGAGAAACTTCTCGCAACAATCCAGCAGCTTTGTGATGTACTTGGTATTATCACAGAGAAGGAAGAAGAAATTTTAGATGCAGATATTGAAGCACTGATCGAGGAACGTCAGGCAGCGAGAAAAGCAAAGAATTTTGCCCGCGCCGATGAGATTCGTGATTTACTTCTGGAAAAGGGCATTGTCCTGAAAGATACCAGAGAAGGTGTGAAATGGAGCAGAGCGTAATCGAGTATATGAAAAAACAGCTTGGGATAGAGGAAGTAGACATTAGAACCTATTCTCCTCTGGCCCTTGCCTATATCGGTGACAGTGTGTATGATCTTCTCATTCGTTCCCTCATCGTGTCCAAGGGCAATATGGCAGTACAAAAATACCATAAAAAAGCCAGCAGCATGGTAAATGCCCATGCACAGGCAACTATTATTACTGCCCTAGAGCCGGAATTGACGCCGGAGGAATTGGCTGTATTTAAGCGTGGGAAAAATTCCAAACCAGGTACCACCGCAAAAAATGCATCCGTGAAAGAATATATGATCGCCACCGGAATGGAAGCGGTTTTGGGATATTTATATTTGACAAATCAGCACACACGACTGATTGACCTTGTAAAGCGAGGCATTGAAATTTTGGAGGAACATCATTGAATTACGAAGAATATACCATTGAAGGAAGAAATGCAGTTATCGAAGCATTTCGTTCCGGCAAAACCATTGATAAATTGTTTGTATTAGATGGCTGTCAGGATGGTCCAGTGCGCACCATTATCCGAGAAGCCAAAAAACACGACACACTGATTCAGTTTGTGACAAAGGAACGATTGGATCAGCTTTCCTCCACTGGAAAACATCAGGGGGTTCTCGCACAGGCAGCAGCCTATGAGTATGCCACAGTGGAAGAAATATTAAAAAGAGCAGAAGAAAAAGGGGAAGATCCATTTATCATTCTGCTGGACGGCATCGAAGACCCACACAATCTCGGCGCCATCCTTCGTACCGCCAATTTAAGTGGTGCCCATGGCATTATCATTCCGAAGAGAAGAGCGGTAGGTCTTACTGCAGTGGTAGCCCGCACATCCTGTGGAGCCATCAACTACACACCAGTGGCGAAGGTTACCAACCTGAAAAAGACTATGGATGAACTGAAGGAGAAAGGCCTTTGGTTCGTATGTGCAGATATGAACGGCACAAAGATGTACGATCTTAACATGACCGGTCCAATCGGTCTTGTCATTGGAAGTGAGGGGGACGGTGTAAGCCGCCTTGTTCGTGAAAACTGCGATATGATTGCCTCCATTCCAATGAAGGGGGATATCGATTCCTTAAATGCCTCCGTGGCAACAGGAATCCTTGCCTACGAAATTGTAAGACAAAGGGGCTAACATGAACAGATATGAGACAGCCACAGATGAAAGTATTATTCTGTGGTCCAGAGAAGGTGACCCAGAGGCGACAGACTATCTGATTCGCAAATACACCAATATGGTGAAGGGGGAAGCCCGAAAGATGTATTTGATTGGTTCCGATGAGGAAGATCTCATTCAGGAAGGGATGATTGGACTGTTTCAAGCCATTCGTGGATACGATGCGGCGAAAGAAGCTAGTTTTTCTACCTTTGCCAGAGTGTGTATTCAGCGACAGATCTACACGGCAGTGACTGCCTCCAACCGAAAAAAACATCAGCCTTTAAACACATATGTCTCTTTTGATGACCCGGCTTTCACAGAAAGCCGGGGGTTTTTGATGGACAGTGAACAGACTGTGGTGGACGTTATCTCCGCGGCAGAGGAACATACAAATCCGGAGAAAATAGTGCTTGACAGAGAATATGTGGATATGATAGAATCTGTAATTGTTGAGAGATTAAGCAGCCTTGAAAAAAGGGTGCTGGACCTTTACTTGGAAGGAAGAAGTTACGATGATATTGCATCGAATCTGAAGAAACCAAGAAAGTCCATTGACAATGCAATACAGCGTATTCGCAAGAAGTTCACATCTCTCTCATAGCAGAGATGCTACTGTGGCGCAGTAGGTAGCGCGCATCCTTGGTAAGGATGAGGTCGGCGGTTCAAGTCCGCTCAGTAGCTTCATTGGAAAGCCCGTATTTACGGGCTTTTTTTTCGTAAAACACAAAAATTCCATCCAAAGAACACAAATTTACCATAACTTTACACTTTAGCGGATTGCAAAGTTAATGTGATTGTGGTATGATGTGTTCATAAAGCCCGACTTTAATGTGGTGACGTAATGAAGGCGAAAAGATTTAGGAGGAATTGAATATGAAGAAACTTATCTCTTTAATGTTGGCTATCTGCATGGTTTTTAGTTTAGTAGGATGCAGCAGCCAGTCCAGCACAGGCGGTGAAGACGCTACTGATAGCGCTAGTAAGGATGTGGATTACAAGATCGGTATTGTTACTGGTACAGTTTCTCAGGGTGAGGAAGAATATCAGGCAGCACAGAAGTTAAAAGAAAAATATGGTGATATGGTTGTTACAGCAACATATCCAGATAACTTCTCTACAGAAACAGAACAGACAATCGCTACCGTAACGAACATGGCAGCAGATCCAGATGTTAAAGTTATCGTGTTTGTATAGGCGGTACCTGGTGCTACTGCAGCAATCCAGAAAGTAAAAGAAACTCGTGATGACATTCTTTTCATCTGTGGTGTTTGCGCAGAAGACCCTGGTGTTATTGCTGAAGCAGCAGATATCTGTCTCTTAGTAGATGAGATCTCCATGGGAACAACCATCGTAGATCAGGCTGTAAAACAGGGAGCTAAGACATTTGTACATATTTCATTCGAACGTCACCTTGGATATGCTACAATCTCTGCTCGTCAGGCACTCTTCAAAAAACGTTGTGCAGAACTCGGTGTTGAGTATGTAGAAGCAACTGCTCCAGACCCAACAGGTGATGCAGGTGTTACAGGTGCTCAGGCTTGGGTAACAGAAAACGTGAAAGTTTACGTTGACAAATATGGCAAAGATACAGCATTCTTCTGTACTAACTGCTCTATGCAGGTTCCACTGATTCAGCAGGTTGCAGAACTTGGCGCTATTTATCCACAGCAGTGCTGTCCATCTCCTTATCATGCATACCCATCTGCATTTAACATCTCTGTAGAGGGACATGAAGGTGATGTAGACTACATGTTAGAACAGATCGCAGCAAAAGTAAAAGAATATGGTAACGAAGGTCGTATGTCTACTTGGGCTGTTGCTATCAACATGATGATGATTGAAGCTGGTTTCAATTATGGTATGAAATGGGCAGAAGGAGAGATTACAGATCGTTGTGATGAAGAAGCATTACTCGCAGAAATGCGTGCACTTGCAGGCGATGAGACAACAATTACACATTACTCCGATGACACAGTAGGAGAATTAGATAACTTCTTTATGATTCTCTGTCCGTTCTATGATTTCTAAAAACAGTATTAAAAAAATGTTATAAGTTCATGCGGATGCGCCCATTGATCAAAATCGGTGGGCGCATTTGTGAATGATATAAAATAATGCATACATAAAGAGGTAACATAGATGGAAACAAAATATGTATTGAAGATGAACAACATCTCAAAAGAGTACTTTGGAAACAAGGTGCTAAAAAATGTTCAGCTCAAGGTAAAGCCTGGAGAAATTCATGCTTTGATGGGCGAAAATGGTGCAGGTAAATCTACACTTATGAATATTTTATTTGGTATGCCAGTAATTCACAGCACAGGTGGATTTGAGGGTACCATCGAGTTTGACGGAAAAGAAGTAAATATCGATAGCCCGCAAAAAGCTATGGAGCTGGGAATAGGTATGGTACATCAGGAATTTATGCTGATTCCAGGATTTAGTGTAGTCGAAAATATCAAACTGGGACGAGAGATTACAAAACCGACTCTTGCCAGCAGTATTTTTGGCAAGTCCATGGAAAAACTGGACAAGCCAGCTATGGAGGCAGATGCGAGAAAGGCTTTGGATACCATCGGACTTTCCATCAGTGAGAGTGAGATGGTAGGCGGTATGCCGGTTGGATATATGCAGTTTATTGAGATTGCCAGAGAAATCGACAAGTCCGGTATGAAGCTGTTGATCTTTGACGAGCCAACAGCAGTGCTGACAGAGACAGAAGCCCAGCGTTTATTGGAGACCATGCAGCTTTTGGCTTCCAAGGGAATCGCCATTATCTTTATCACCCACCGCATTGATGAAGTCATTCAGGTAACTAACAGCATGACAGTGCTTCGCGATGGTCATTTTGTAGATTATTTGGAGACAAAGAATACAACTGCAGCTAAAATTGCAGCGCTGATGGTAGGCCGTGAAGTAGAAAAACTGGTAGATGATGTGGAGGAAGATAATCGTCAGATCAAGGACGACGATGTGATGCTCCGATTGAAAGATTTCTATGTAAATATGCCGGGAGAGAAAGTAAATGGAATTGATCTCGAAGTGAGAAGAGGGGAAATCCTCGGAATCGGTGGTCTTGCTGGACAGGGTAAGGTTGGTATTCCAAATGGTATCCTCGGTCTTTATAAGAGTGAAGGTACGGTAGAATTTGAGGGAGAAGTAATCAAGACTTCCGAACTCGGTGCGGCACTCAAAAAGCATATTGCTTTCGTATCTGAGGACCGCCGTGGAGTAGGTCTTCTCTTAGAAGAATCTATTCAGAACAATATCACATTTACGGCAATGCAGATTGACAATAAATTCTTAAAGAAATTTGGTCCAATTCGTCTCTTTGATGAGAAAAAAGCGAAGGCCCATGCAGAGGACATGATCAAACAGCTGGATATTCGCTGTACTGGTCCAGAACAGTATGCGGGACGTCTTTCCGGTGGTAATCAGCAGAAGGTATGTCTTGCCAGAGCCATTACCATGGATCCAAAACTGTTGATCGTATCAGAGCCAACCCGAGGTATTGATATCGGTGCGAAGAAACTGGTACTGGAACTTCTCGCTAAGATGAATCGGGAACAGGGCATGACAATCATTATGGTAAGTTCTGAATTAAATGAATTAAGAAGTTTATGTGACCGTATCGCCATTGTAGCGGACGGCAAATTGACAGGTATTTTTGCTCCAGATGCCTCCGACGAAGAGTACGGTATGGCGATGTCTGGTGTAAAGGAAGGAGGAAATGAATAATGGAAAAACTGAAAAAAGCCATCGACGTTATCGGTCTTCCACGATTGATCGTAACATGTTTCTTCCTTGCAATCGTTATTACCGCATATGTAAATGGAATTGATGTAAAATCATATTTTTCTTCCACATTGAAATATTGGGGAATGTGGGGCGTTCTTGTATTGGCTATGGTGCCAACAATTAAATGTGGTATCGGACCAAACTTTGGTGTCAGCTTAGGTATCGTAAGTGGATTGTTGGGTACTCTTTTATCCATCGAGCTTAACATCGTAGGAAAAGTAAATGCTATTCTTCCGGGTGTTGGTCCTTGGGGAGCCCTTGCTTTTGCTATCCTTGTTTCTATTCTGGTGGCATGGTTTGTTGGATGGGGGTACGGTAAAATTTTAAATCTGGTAAAAGGTTCTGAGATGACAGTAACCACATACATCGGATATTCTATCATTTACTTAATGTGTATCCTTTGGTTCCGTGCGCCATTTCACAGTGGTGAAATTATTTGGCCACTGGGTGGTGTCGGTGTTCGAAACTCCGTTGCCATGGAAAGCAGCTTTGGTTACATCCTGACCGATGCTCTTGGATTTAAAATTGCTGGCATTTACATCCCAACTGGAATTATTTTATTTGTATTGGCATGCTGCTTAATCGTACATCTTTATTTCAAGAGTAAAACGGGACGCGCCATCGAGGCGGCAGGTTCCAATCCAACTTTTGCCCGCGCCAGCGGTATTGATGTAGATAAGATGCGCGTAAAAGGTGTTACGATGTCTACTATTTTAGGTGCCATCGGTATCGTGGTATATACCCAGGCATTTGGTTATCTGCAGGCTTATACTGCACCTTTGACCATGGGATTTATCTGTGTTGCTTCCGTTCTGATCGGTGGTGCTACCACAGGAAAAGTATCTATTATTCATGTAATCATCGGTACTTTCTTATATCAGGGCTTGATCATCTTTACTCCACCGGTATCTAATCAGCTCTTAGCGGGAACTGATATTTCCGATACGATGCGCCAGATTATACAAAATGGAGTAATCTTGTATGCTCTTGTAAAAACGAAAGGAGGTAATGAGTAACATGAATCAGAAAAAATCAAATGTGCTTAATAACCTCAAAGAAATTATTTTTGAAAATAAAGTTATTGTATTTTTTGTTATCTTGTGCTTGGCTTGTATGGTTATCGCAGATACATCCGTTTCTTATATTGTAGCGGAAGTATTTACCCGTTTCGGAAGAAATACATGCTTAGTACTGGCACTGATCATTCCTTGTCTGGCCGGACTTGGTATGAACTTTGGTATCGTTGTGGGTGCTATTGCAGCGCAGGTATCCACCTTCTGGATTGTTCACTGGGGCTTTAGCGGTATTGGCGGTTTTATGCTCTGTGTGTTGATGTCAACACCGATTGCAATCTTTTTCGGATGGCTTCTCGGTCTTCTCTACAATAAGACGAAGGGCGCTGAGATGATCGCAGGTCTGGTACTTGGTTTCTTTGCAGATGGTGTGTATCGTCTGTATACTCTTTACATCATCGGTGGTGTTATTCCGTTTGATGATCCAAACCTGTTGGACCGTGGATTTGGTCTTCGTAACGCCTTCGATTTAACAGGAAGCATCAAATATGCGTTGGACGACATCAGTTTCTTGACAGTATGTATCCTTCTTGGCATTATTATGCTGCTGTTGGAAGTGCTTTCCGCAGTACACAGCAAGAAAGTAGAAAAGAAAAATATCGGCAAAGGAATTCTTGCTCTAGTGATTCTTGCCTTTGGTTTTGTGGGACGTATGGTTCCTATGATTAATGTACTTTTTGGACAGAGCAGATTAATCTTTACAGATGTGGCTCTTTTTGGCGGCATTGCCCTGATTCTCTACGGTGTGATTCAGGCGGTTTTAAAACGCAAAAAAGGAGAAGCGGGATTTGGAAAAATGCTGGCAGTAGCAGTGGCAGGTATTGCACTGTGTGCCGGAACTGTGATTCCAGCGGTAAGAGTTATCTATCAGTCCATTCAGATTTCTGCATGCACATACGGCATTATCGTCGTGTTCTGTATCTTTAACAACTGGATTATTAACACCAGATTGGGACAGAATATGCGTACCGTAGGTCAGAGCAGAGCGGTAGCAACTTCTGCCGGCATCAATGTAAATAGAACTCGTATTATTGCAACCTGCATCTCTACGGTACTTGCCGCATGGGGACAGTTGGTATTCCTTCAGAACCTTGGTACTTTCAATACCGTACAGCAGCAGTCAAACGTAGGTCTTTACGCTATCGCCGCAATCTTAGTTGGTGGTGCAACAGTACAGAAGGCAAATAACAAACATGCCATCATCGGTGTTATCTTATTCCACACCCTGTTCGTAGTGGCACCATTGGCGGCTACCAAAGTGGTAGGTGACTCTGCTATTTCTGAATACATCCGTATGTTTATTTCCTACGGTGTTATTGCTGTTTCTCTTGCAATGCATGCATGGAAGACAAGCAGCAATATAAAGAAAGAAAAAGAAGAATAAAAATAGTTACAAGGAGATTACATGGCAAAAAACGGTTATTACACATCGGGAGAATTCGCCAGAAAGGCAAATGTAACGTTGCGGACCATCCGCTACTATGACAAGCAGGGAATCCTAAAGCCCAGCAAGGTGGAGGAAAATGGTTACCGATACTACACAGATGGGGATTTTGCAAAACTGCAAAAAATCTTATCTCTGAAATATCTGGGATTTTCTCTGGAGGAGATTATGACTATTACCATCAATGACCAGGACAAGGATTTTGTCCGCCAATCTCTGGAACTGCAGTTGGGACTGGTGCGTAAGAAAATCGAGCATTTGAACTTAATTGAGCAGTCCCTGCAGGATACGGCAGAGAAAATGGAACAAAATCATGAGGTGGATTGGGAAAAAATCATTCAGCTTCTCCATGTGACGAACCGGGAACATGTGCTTGTAGATCAGTATAAAAATGCCTCCAATCTGGAGGTGCGAATCCAACTGCACAAAGACTATTCGGTCAACAAGACAAGTTGGTTTCCTTGGATTTATCAACAGCTGGGCATCAAAGCAGGAATGAAGGTGCTGGAGCTTGGCTGTGGTACGGGTGGTCTCTGGGCAGAAAATATGGAAAAACTGCCGGAAAAGGTAGAAGTCTATCTGTCCGACCAATCCGCAGGTATGGTGGAGGATGCCAGACATAACATTGGCAGAAGGAAGCATTTTCATTTCCAGACTTTTGATTGCAAAAAGATTCCCCATGAGGATCAGACCTTTGACCTGGTTGTGGCCAATCATGTACTTTTTTATATCGAAGACAGAGGAAAGGTATATGAAGAAATCAAAAGAGTGCTAAAACCCGGCGGCACGTTTATCTGCAGTACCTATGGAAAGGCCCACATGAAGGAAATCACGCAGCTGGTGCAGGATTTTGATGCGGATATTGTATTGTCAGAGAAGAATCTTTATGATGTCTTTGGCCTTGAAAATGGAAAAGAGGAATTAGAAGCTTATTTTTCCCAGGTGGAAAAACGCCTCTATGATGACTATTTGCTGGTGGATAAGGCAGAGCCTATCGTGGATTATATTTTGTCCTGTCACGGCAATCAGCATGAGCATTTGTCCAGAAAATATCTGGAATTTAAGGATTTCGTGCGACAAAAATTAAAAAAGGAACCATTCCGAATTACAAAGATGGCAGGTATTTTTATCTGTCATAAGGAATAAAAAGGTTCTGAATCTTGCCCTCAAGTAAAGTTTAGAACCAATAAAAAAGGCTGTGATATCAGCAAATCTCCTGCAAGGAGAAGCTGGTATCACAGCCTTTTATCGTAATCTAATTGTTTACAAAAATTGAATATAACATATATACCATATCTTCCAGTGTTACAGGAACCGGTGTCATGGCAGTCAGCGGATCATCTACGATGTGCTGGGCCATGGAAAGATCTACTTTGCGAAGATCTGGTTCGTAGGAAGAGAGTGGTCTTAATCCAATCTGTTCATCTCGGAACTGACGGTAAGCTTTGTTCACCAGAGCAGCTACCTGATCCATGGTCTCTTTTCCGGTAAAGGTAACGCCGAGAAGCTTGCCCACGTATTTAATCTTCTCTGGACAGGCATAACGGATATGGGTGGTCATAGCAGGAAAGGCGTAGGCACAGGCAGCACCATGTGGAATATGGAAAGCAGCTCCAATCTCATGTGCAATGCAGTGTCCCACATGAACAAGTCCATCCACCAACATCCAGCCTCCATAGCTGGCGGCAACCATCATACGCTCTCTGGCTACCAGATTGTGCCCTTCTTTCACTGCCAGTGGAAGATAGGTGATGACAGTCTCCATAATCTTCTCACAGATTAGGTCAGTGGCAATGCTGGCACTCTTGGAAGTATAGGCTTCAAAAGCGTGACAAAATACATCCAGTCCGGTAGCTGCCGTAATCTGAGGCGGCAGGTCGATGGTAAGCTCTGGGTCTAACAGGGCGTAAGCAGCCATGGAATTAATTACATTGATAGGATGCTTGGTACCGCTCTTAAGATCAGAGATAACGATCCAATTGGATAATTCACTTCCGGTGCCGGAAGTGGTAGGGATACAGATTAAGCCTGATGCGGGTTTCATCTTATCTTCCTGTCCCACAAAATCAAGAATCTTCCCTTCGTTGTGGCACATCACATTGATGCCCTTAGCAGCATCCATGGTGCTTCCGCCGCCGATGGCGATAATACAGTCGCAGTTGCCGGCGCGATGAATGGCAGCTCCTTCGTCCACTAGATCAGAAGTAGGATCAGGGGTAATTTTATTGTAGGTGTGATAAGAAAATCCGTTACAGGACAATATATTTGTAATTCTATCGATAATACCAGTGCTCTCCACACCGTGGTCAAATACCAGGCATGGTTTTTTTAATCCTGCCTCCCGAAGCAGTTCCGGAAGCAGGAAAATAGCTCCTCGCTGAGCCAGCACTTTTGTATTTTGCACTAATCTGTATTCAGGCATAGCTATCCCTTCCTTTTACGCATACTATAAAGATATTTTACATTTTTTATATCCTGTGTGCAAGAGTAAAAAGAAAATAACTGTTATATTTTCACAAAAATTAGAGTAAAAAATTGCATTTCTTTAGCAAGCACGTGAGAATGGTGCTTTACATAAAAAATTGGATGTACTATAATAGACTCAACTAAGTGTCGAAAAAATGGGAAGGTGGACAAATAGATGATAGCAGAGATTATAAGTGTAGGAACCGAGATTTTGCT
>CAYLUV010000014.1:0-23188 GCA_964386955.1 uncultured Lachnospiraceae bacterium | reverse complement strand
ACCATTGATTACCACCATCGATGACCTTGTGGCAGTGGTGACCTATTATAGGTTTGCCTGGATTTTACTGATCGGTGTGTTGAGATTATAGGAAGGCTTTCGCTTTTTTCCATTCTGTGGTAAAATGAGGAGCAGTATAGGAAACGAGGTAAAAAAGGATGCTGAAACAAAAACATGAAGCAATCATGGCCGAACTGGCAGAGTTGGATACAGGAAAGGCACAACCCCTGTTTCACACTTTTCCAGTAATCAATATATTTCGGGAAGATGAAGATGGGAAGAAAGAAGCCATACTTCGAAAACGGGAAGACAGAAAACTGTTGGAAGGGAAAAATGGAGCGGTAAGAGGCTTTTGCGATGCACTGGAGGCAGAGGCAGTGGCAAGAGCGAAGGTAGAAGGTGCTTCCTTTGAAGAGGGAGCAATTCAGTTTCTCATGGAGCCGGACTGTGACGGGCTTACCTTAAAAAGTCAAGCTTCCCTCGGATGGTCTGCGTTAAAACCAACTCTTGGAACCATTTCCCGCTATGGAATGGGTGCTACGGCACCATCTTTGACTCAAATTGCAGTAAGTGCTAAGACGGTGGAAGACACGGCTACGGTTTTGGAAGCTGTGGCGGCAGTGGATAAAAAAGACTCCATGTCAAGAGATTGCTATATCTATGATTACACAGAGGGACTGGAAGAAGATTTGAAAGGTATGGTGATTGCTGTACCGGAGCAGTTCTTTGCACTGCAGTTGTCAGAACCCCAGAAAGCATTATTTGCCAATGTGTGTGAAATTTTACAGGAACAAGGAGTAGTTATTGAAAAGGTCGAACTTCCATGGGAGGAGTATATCCAGCCGATTCATGAGATGGTAACGGCCTGTGAAAAGACCATGACTTTATCCGGCATGACCGGACTTTCTGACGTGGATCAGTATGACTTGGAACTTGGAAACTACCTTTTACAGCGAGATAATTATGAGATGTACACAAAGGTATTGAAGATGCGTTCCTTGATTAAAGATGCCTTCGATCTGTTGCTTCGAGATCACAGTGTGCTTCTTGTACCATTTACTTGGGGAGATGACGTTTATTTTGCAGGGGCAAACCTTTCTGGATTGCCAACCATGGCATTTCCAATCATGCCGGGCAGTGACAGGGCAGCAGAAGATGTGAAGATTCAGTGCAATACTGGTATTCAGATGGTGGCAGGAGCCAATCAGGAAAAAACATTGATTAAAGTGGCGTATGCCATTTCCAAAGCCTACGGAAAGGAGGGACGATAAGATGGGAAAAGTGATATTTCGTGCAGTAATTCCAACAACCACAAGAATGTTTTGTGGCTGTCATGTGGAGGATGAAAATCAGTCCTGTCCAGTCTGTCAGGGGATTCCGGGGGCTTATCCGGTGCTGAATAAAAAAGTGGTGGAAGATTCCATGGCAGTGGTACTGGCGCTTCATGGAACCATTACTCAGTACACCTTGTTTGACCGGGTAAAGGACGAGAATGGTGTATTTAGTCAAATTTCCCAGTATACTCATCCAATCGGAACAGAGGGCTGGATTAATATTGGGACGAAAGAGGAAGAAAAAAAGATTTCCATTCCATTTTTCCGCATGAAAGAATGCGAGGAAGAAAAAGGACTTCCAATGATTGAAATCTACGCTGATCAGGTGACAGAGGAAGAGTCTCCTATATATATAGAAGAAATAGAAAAAGTTCTCGAAGGGCTGGGCTTTGATGCTTGGGAGATTGAGGAGATTATTGATTTGGAAGAGGGAGCATCCGATCAGATTTTGACCTATCTGCCAGATCCAGATATTCCTCCGGTGATTATCGGTCAGTGGTGGGAAGATCAAGTGGCAGCAAAATACCCGGATTTAATCCACATAGAAAGAGTAGAAATTGAGGACGATGATTTCTAGATAAACGAAAAAATAACCCTATTGGTGCGAGAGAGCACCGATAGGGTTATTTATTGCTTTTTGCTGTTCTGTAACCGAGTATGCAGGTTATTTTTCGCCATATGGTTGCTGTACAGCAAATGGATGGTTTTTGCTAAATAATCACAATCTTCTTTGCTGAGGTATTCAAACATATGCAAAATATCTGCTTTAGTGATGGCGTCACAGACAGGTTCGTTCAAAACATTCACATTGAACTTAATATCTGTCCGACCTAACAGATAATCCGTTGAGACGTGCAGCATATCTGCAATTTTTGAAAGATTTGTCAAATCCGGCTCATGACTGTCTGTTTCGTAATTGGAAACTGTACTGACTGCTACATTGAGGACTTTGGCAACCTCTTTTTGCTTAATACCGCAGTCTTTACGACGCTCCGCCATGCGTTCCCCTAGCTTCATAAGCTTCCTCCTTTGTAAAAATTTCCATGTTTTTCTTATAATTTTATATTATGAAAATCTATATCTAATATATTTTCGAAAATTAATAAAACAAGGTCGAAAAAGTAAAATAAATTCGGAAAAACGAAAAATACTATGGAAAAATTGAAAAAAGGAAGAAATAGGTAAGGAGACAAAAAAACGATGAATAGACCATACAAATAAGAAAAAATAAAATTTTTAAATGTCAAGAAAAAATGCTTGACAAGAGAAAAGCCTTATACTATAATGGCAGAGGTGTAAAGGAAAAATACTTTACAGGTGGTGTTTGAATGGAAAAGATAGTTGAACAAGCATTATTATATGATTTTTATGGAGAGTTATTGACGGAACACCAGAAGCAGATTTTTGAGGATCACGTACTCAATGATTTGTCTGTCAGTGAGATTGCAGCGGATCTGGGAATCAGCCGTCAGGGCGTACACGACATGGTGAAGCGCTGTGATAAGATTCTTAGAGGCTACGAAGAGAAACTTCATCTGATTGACAAGTTTTTGATGACGAAGGAGAAAGTGGCCACCATCAACCGTTTGGCAAACGAGATGAAGGATGGAAACGAGGAGAAGAGGAATCATTGTATCACAGAGATTGAGAGTGTCTCCAGAGGAATTTTGGAAGATTTCTAACCATCCTTATTTACTAGAAAGGAGATGGGAATATGGCATTTGAGAATTTATCCGATAAATTGCAGAACATATTTAAAGGCTTACGAAGCAAAGGAAGACTGACAGAGGCTGACGTTAAGGAAGCTATGAAGGAAGTCAAGAGAGCCTTACTGGAAGCCGACGTTAACTTTAAAGTTGTAAAACAGTTTGTAAAGACTGTGAATGAGAGAGCCATTGGACAAGATGTTCTTACCGGACTGAATCCGGGACAGATGGTGATTAAGATCGTAAAGGAAGAGATGGAGTCCTTGATGGGTTCCACAACCACAGAGATCGATTTGAAGCCGGGAAATGAGATTACTATCATTATGATGGCAGGTCTTCAGGGTGCTGGTAAGACCACTACCACAGCGAAGATTGCCGGGAAGATGAAACAGAGAGGGAAGAAGCCATTGCTGGTAGCCTGTGACGTGTATCGTCCAGCAGCGATCAAACAGTTGGAGATCAACGGTAAAAAGGTTGGCGTTCCCGTATTTTCCATGGGCGACAAGGTTAGTCCAGTAAATATTGCCAAGGCAGCTGTGGAGCATGCCAAGGAACAGGGGTACAACATAGTAATTCTGGATACCGCTGGACGACTTCATATAGATGAAGGAATGATGGAAGAATTACAGGCCATCAAGGAGAATGTAGATGTACATCAGACCATTCTCGTGGTGGATGCCATGACAGGTCAGGATGCAGTCAATGTGGCACAGAACTTCAATGAGAAGGTGGGTATTGACGGCGTAATCTTAACGAAGTTAGATGGTGACACCAGAGGTGGTGCAGCCCTTTCCATTCGTTCTGTAACAGGAAAACCAATCCTTTATATTGGTATGGGAGAGAAGTTAGAAGATCTCCAGCAGTTTTATCCAGATCGTATGACCAGCCGAATCCTCGGCATGGGCGATGTGCTCACTCTTATCGAGAAGGCACAGACGGCAGTGGATGAAGAAAAAGCCAAAGAGTTAGAGCAGAAGATGCGAAAAGCACAGTTTGGCTTTGATGATTACTTAGATCAGATGGCGCAGATCAAGCAGATGGGAGGAATCACAGAGATGCTTTCCATGATGCCGGGGATTGGCAGCCAGATGAAGAATGTGAATGTGGATGACAAGGCGTTTGACCGAATCGAATCCATTATTTACTCTATGACACCGGAGGAGAGAGCAAATCCGGACATTATCAACCCATCCAGAAAGAAACGTATCGCAGACGGAGCAGGCGTTCCGATTTCCGAGGTAAACAAACTGGTGAAACAGTTTGAACAGGCTCGAAAGATGATGAAACAGATGTCTGGTATGATGGGCAAAAAAGGTGGAAGAAGAGGATTAAAACTTCCTTTTTCATTATAAATTTTAAACAATAAACAATATTTTAAGTAAGAAAGAACGAGGTGTATTAACATGGCAGTTAAAATGAGATTAAGAAGAATGGGACAGAAAAAAGCTCCTTTTTATAGAGTAGTTGTTGCAGACGCAAGAGCTCCTAGAGATGGTAGATTCATCGACGAAATCGGATACTATGATCCAACTAAAGAACCAAGCGTAATCAAAATCGACGAAGATGCAGCTAAAAAATGGTTAAACAACGGTGCTCAGCCTACAGAAACAGTTGCTAAACTTTTAAAAATCGCTGGTATCGAAAAATAAGTGCCTGATAAATTCCGGGAGGTAGAACGATGAAGGAATTAGTTGAAGTAATCGCAATGTCCTTAGTAGATCACCCGGAAGAAGTTGTTGTATCAGAAAAAGAGACAGATCATGCTATTATCTTAGAGCTGAAAGTTGCAGCAGACGATATGGGCAAGGTCATTGGCAAACAGGGAAGAATTGCGAAAGCACTTCGTACTGTAGTCAAGGCAGCGGCTTCCAAGGGCGAAAAGAAAGTTATTGTTGATATCGCTTAATTTGACTTAGAAGGGTTGCCATAAGGCAACCCTTTTTAAATAAGCATACCTAACAGAGGAGACAATGAAGATGGAAGATTTATTACAGGTTGGCGTTATTACAACCACCCACGGGATTCGAGGGGAAGTGAAGGTATTCCCTACCACAGACGATAAGAATCGTTTTAAAGATTTAAAAGAAGTATATTTGGACACCGGCAAAGATAAAATCTTACTGGAAGTTGAGGGATGCAAATTCTTCAAACAGTTTGTTATTTTAAAATTTAAGGGAATTGACAATATTAACGACATTGAGATGTACAAAAGATGTCCACTTCTGGTAACGAGAGAAAATGCGGTACCGTTGGAGGAGGACGAGTATTTTGTGACAGATCTGATCGGACTGAAGGTGCTGACAGAGACAGGTGTTGAGATTGGAACATTGACCGATGTCATCTCCACTGGCGCCAATGATGTCTACGCAGTTAAACTGGCAGACGGCGGAGAAGTGCTTCTTCCAGCCATCAAAGACTGTATTATGGACGTAGACATGGAAGCTGGTGAGATGATCGTGCAGATCATGAAAGGGCTGATGGACTAATGCATTATCATATTTTGACCCTTTTTCCGGAAATGATTCGAAGCGGCCTGGACACCAGCATTCTGGGAAGAGCACAGAATAATGGCTTTATTACCATGGAAGCCATCAACATCCGTGATTTTTCTGAAAACAAGCACAAGCATGTGGATGATTATCCATATGGCGGCGGCGCAGGTATGGTTATGCAGCCAGAACCAATCTACAAGGCATATTGCCATGTGGAGGAACAGATTTTGGCAGAGGGAAGAAAAAAACCGCGAGTCATCTATATGACACCTCAGGGCCAGGTATTTAACCAGTCTTTGGCAGAAGAATTGGCGAAAGAAGAGGATCTGGTCTTTCTTTGTGGCCATTATGAGGGCGTGGATGAGCGAATCTTAGAAGAAATCGTGACAGATCAGATGTCCATCGGAGATTATGTGCTGACTGGAGGAGAACTTCCAGCCATGGTGATGATCGATGCCATTTCCAGAATGGTGCCGGGGGTCCTAACCAATGAGGTATCTGGCGAGTTTGAATCCTTCCATGACAATCTGCTGGAGTATCCACAGTATACAAGACCGGTGGAATACCATGGAAAGAGAGTGCCGGATGTGCTTCTTTCCGGCCATCATGCCAATATTGAAAAATGGCGGAGAGAGAAATCCATAGAGCGCACTTTAAAATGGCGTCCGGATTTATTGAAGGATGCAGTGCTTTCCAAAAAGGAACAACAGTATCTAGAACAGTTGAAAAAACAGCAATCCTGTGAGGAAACAGAGCAGGAACAAAAATATTTTATATAGAAGAGAAAGTTTTTCTTGCTTTTTTGGAAGAACTATGCTATTCTAACTTAGGTTGTGAGAAAACGGATGGTCCTCTGCTACGAGAAAGCCGTTAGTTGGCTTTCATTATCATAGTGACGTATTAAGAACATCTAAATTATATTAGGAGGTCACACAAATGAACGATATTATTAAGAACATTGAAGCAGCACAGTTAAAAGCTGAAGTTACACCTTTCAGAGTTGGTGATACAGTTAAAGTACACGCAAAAGTAAAAGAAGGTAACAGAGAAAGAATCCAGGTATTCGAAGGAACTGTATTAAAGAGACAGGGCGGCGGAGCTAGAGAAACTTTCACAGTTAGAAAACTTTCTAACGGCGTAGGCGTAGAAAAAACATGGCCATTACACTCTCCAGTAATCGAGAAAATCGAAGTTACAAGAAGAGGTAAAGTAAGAAGAGCGAAACTTAACTACTTAAGACAGAGAGTAGGTAAAGCTGCTAGAGTTAAAGAATTAGTTAAATAATCACTCAAGTAAGAAAGGACGAGTATTTTAATACTTGTCCTTTTTGTAGATTAGCGGTAGAATACACACATAGGACTGGACGAAATTTCAGTATGGTGCTTTTTGAGCCGCACATAGAAAAGAAATCTATTTGACACCATGACATCGAAAGGAGGAAGTCCCATGGCGAGACGGAGAATCCGGCGAAGAAATTACAGTTTTAATACGTATACAGAGACCAATCGCAATCTGGATCTGACAAAGAATGCTTTGAAATGGATCTTTCAGATTGCTGTTGTTATTATGTTGGGATTTCTGACGGTGAAATTTGGTGGACAGACGCTCACCATTCGAGGAGAATCCTTGGAGGATACCTACCTGGATGGGGACGTAGTCTTTGTAAATAAGATGATTTATAAGATTACGGAGCCGAAACAGTACGATATGGTGGCATTTAAGGCGGATAATTCCGATGGCAATCATTATTCCATCAAACGCGTGGTGGCAGTGCCGGGAGACCATGTTTTGATTGAAGATGGTGTTCTAAAGGTGAATGGAAAGACCTTGGATGCATTTCCAGCCTTTTCAGAGATTGCCAATCCAGGACTGGCGAGGGAAGAGATTATATTAGAAGACGAATATTTTGTTATGGGAGACAACTGCAACAACAGTGAAGATTCCCGCGTGGTCAGTGTAGGTAACATAAAAAGAGAGAATATGATAGGAAAGGTACAGTTTAAACTGTATCATAAAGAGGGGTAAGACAATGCATTTTCAGTGGTATCCAGGTCATATGACCAAGGCAAAGAGAATGATGCAGGAAAATATCAAATTGATTGATATTGTGGTGGAGCTGCTTGATGCACGTATTCCGCTTTCCAGCAAAAATCCAGATATAGATCAGCTTGCCAACAACAAATTCAGGCTGGTTATTTTAAATAAAGCAGATTTGGCTGACGAGGAAGGAAATCGTCAGTGGGAGAACTATTTTAAAGAGAAGGGCTTCTTTGTTCTTCGGGTAAATTCCCAGCGCGGACAGGGGATTAAGAGTGTCAAGGGCACAATTATGGAAGCCTGCAAGGAAAAGACAGAGAGAGACAGAAAACGCGGTATTTTAAACCGTCCAATTCGAGCCATGGTGGCAGGAATCCCTAACGTGGGCAAATCCACCTTTATCAACAGTTTCGCAGGAAAAGCCTGTGCAAAGACAGGAAACAAACCGGGTGTTACCAAGGGTAAACAGTGGATTAAGATCAACAAAGATGTGGAACTTTTGGATACCCCAGGTATTTTGTGGCCAAAATTCGAAGACCAGACGGTTGGTTTGCGCCTTGCTTACATCGGTTCCATTAAGGACGAGATTATTCAAGTGGAAGAATTGGCGCTCAACCTGATTTCCTATTTACAGGAGCGATATCCGGAGAATCTGAGAGACCGTTACGGTTTGCCAGAGGGAGAGATGACAAGTGTAGAAGTCCTGGAGAAGATCGGTGAGATCAGAGCCTGCAAGAAACAGGGAAATGAAGTGGATTTGGAGAAAGCAGCAGCACTTTTAATGGAAGATTTCAGAAGCGGAAAGCTAGGTAGAATTACTTTAGAATTCCCAGAATAAAAGGAGGCAGGCAGCATGGAGAATCCAAAGAAAGAGATTTTGGGATTTATTGTTTATCTAGCAGTGATATTTTTAGCAGTGTATTTTATCATTACCTTTGTGGGACAGAGAACGAAGGTAAATGGCGGTTCTATGGAACCGGCATTGCAAAGTGGAGATAACCTACTGATGGACAAACTTTCTTATCGATTCCGAGATCCGGAACGATATGAGGTGATTATTTTCCCATGTCCGACCAAACCAGAAGAATATTATATTAAACGTATCATTGGTCTGCCGGGAGAGACGGTACAGATTATCGATAGAGAAGTCTATATTGACGGTGAGAAACTGGAAGGGGAGGATTATGGAATCGCCCCTATTGATGAGCCGGGGATGGCAGCGGAGCCTATTACCTTGGGAGAGGATGAATACTTTGTGTTGGGAGACAATCGTCCCATCAGCAATGACAGCCGCTATGAAGCAGTTGGACCGATTCACAAGGATGATATAGAAGGGCGAGCATTAGTTCGCATTACCCCGATCAGCAAGATTGGATGGGTAAAATGACAGAGAAGATAAATGAGATTAAGACTCGCTATAAAGCCTGTCCAGTGGAACAATTGCCAGAGTTTGTGGCATCCATTCAGGCGGATGAGCGTGCAGGCGTAAAAAAGATTGCGGAATCCGCAAAAAAAACTTACGAGAAATATCTGGATGAGCGAAAACGCTTGGAACAGATGAGAGAGTACGAACGTGCCTATGAGCACCTTGGATATGTCTGTGGCATTGATGAGGTAGGAAGAGGACCTTTGGCGGGGCCTGTGGTGGCATGTGCAGTAATCTTGCCAAAGGACTGTGAGATTTTGTATCTCAATGACTCCAAACAGGTGTCAGCGAAGAAGAGAGAAGAACTCTACGATGAGATTATGGAAAAGGCAGTCAGTGTTGGCATTGGTCTGGTGAGCCATGAGCGTATCGATGAGATCAACATTTTACAGGCAACCTATGAAGCTATGCGTATGGCCATAGAGCGACTTTCTGTGACACCGGATGTACTGTTAAATGATGCAGTGACTATTCCAGGGGTAGAGGTCAAACAGGTGCCTATTATCAAGGGAGATGCCAAAAGTGTCTCCATTGCGGCAGCCAGTATCGTAGCCAAGGTCACAAGAGACCGGCTGATGGAGCAGATGGATGCCGTTTATCCGGGATATGATTTTGTCGGAAACAAAGGGTATGGCAGCAAGAAACATATAGAAGGACTGAAAGAACTTGGTCCATGTGCCATTCACAGAATGAGTTTTATTAAGAACTTTTTATAAAAATTTAGAAAAACCAAAGCGTGCGCCAAAAATCTGGAGAGGTGGAAGGGAACGCGCTGGATGAAAGAAAAAAAGGATACCAGAAAGGCATACGGGCACAGAGCGGAAGCGCTGGCGGCGGCCTATATAAAGCGAGAGGGCATGAAGATTATATGTCAGAACTTCAGAAGCCCTTTCGGTGAGATTGATCTAATTGGACTGGAGAAAGACGATTTGGTCTTTATCGAAGTGAAAGCGAGAAAAACAGACGTATGCGGCTATCCGGGCGAGGCAGTGACTCATTGGAAGAAGGAACGCATCTGTCAGACCGCCCGGTTTTATTGTGCAAAGAGGCGGGTTTCTATAGATCAACCCATTCGCTTTGACGTGATTGAGATTATGGGTGATAGGATTCGTCATACGAGAAATGCCTTTGAGTATATGGGATAAATATTTTTTCGCTGGTATGTGCTTGATTTAAGGAGGATAATCATGTCAGTACAAGAACATATTATTGTAGGTGTCAAGCCGGGAAGTACGGCAGAAGAGATCGGTCTGGTGCCGGGAGATGCGGTGCTGGAGGTCAATGGCAATCCGATTGTAGATATTTTTGACTATCAATTTTATATGGAAGATGAATATGTGGAGGTTTTGATTCGCCATCAGAATGGTGAGGAGGAAATCTGGGAGATTGAGAAGGATGCAGATGATGATTTGGGAATTATATTTTCCAACAATTTGATGGATGATTACAAATCTTGTCAGAACAAATGCATTTTCTGTTTCATCGATCAGATGCCACCGGGAATGAGAGAAACCCTCTATTTTAAGGATGACGATTCCAGACTTTCCTTTTTACAGGGCAATTATGTTACCCTTACCAATATGAAAGAGGAAGAAATCGATCGAATCATTCGCTATCGATTGGCGCCGATCAATATTTCGGTGCATACCACAAATCCAGAACTTCGTTGTCAGATGCTTCACAACCGTTTTGCGGGAAATGTACTTTCTTACATCGATAAGCTGTACGAAAATGAGATTCCGATGAACGGTCAGATTGTGCTTTGCAAGGGCTGGAATGACGGTGTAGAACTGGGAAGAACCATCAGTGATTTGACGGCTTATCTTCCTCATATGGAAAGTGTGTCCGTAGTGCCAGTGGGACTTACCAAATACAGAGAGGGATTGGAACAGCTGGAGGCCTTTACAAAGGAAGATGCGGAGGCTGTGATTGACCTGATCGAGGCATGGCAGAAAAAACTCTATGTAAGCCATGGCAGACATTTTGTTCATGCCAGTGATGAATGGTATATCTTGGCAGAACGACCATTTCCGGAAGAGGGAAGATACGATGGTTACATTCAGCTGGAAAATGGTGTAGGTATGATGCGGCTTTTGTGGGATGAATTTCAGGAAGCCTTCGAGGCATACAAGAAAGAAGAGCACAATGAGAGCTTAATCCAGGAAAAGAAAGTAATTTCCGTAGCTACAGGAAAACTGGCATATGATATGATTGCAGACATTGCAGATCAAATTATGGAGGAATATCCATGGCTGTTTATCCGAGTATACCAGATTAACAACGACTTCTTTGGAGAGAAAGTAACGGTGTCTGGTCTTTTGACAGGACAGGATATCATTGCACAGTTAAAGGACAAGGAATTAGGAGAAACACTTCTGTTGCCGGAGAATGTACTGCGAAGCGGCGAGGAAGTATTTTTGGATGACATTACAGTCAGTGAGATGCAAACTGCTTTACAAGTGAAAGTGGATATTGTAAAATCTAATGGACAAGAATTAATGAACAAATTACTCGGATTATAACCAGAGTGTGAAGAAGACAGGAGGCAGAAAAATGAGTAAACCGATTGTAGCGATTGTTGGAAGACCCAACGTTGGTAAATCTACCCTGTTTAATGCCCTGGCGGGACAAAGAATTTCTATCGTGAAAGATACCCCGGGTGTAACAAGGGACAGAATATATGCAGATGTAACATGGCTTGACAAGAGCTTTACCATGGTAGATACTGGTGGTATTGAACCAGAGAGCGGAGATATTATCCTCTCCCGCATGAAGGATCAGGCTCAGATGGCCATTGATACCGCAGATGTTATTCTTTTTGTGGTGGATGTAAGACAGGGATTGGTGGATTCCGATTACCATGTGGCAGATATGCTGAGACGTTCCCACAAACCAATTTTATTAGTGGTAAATAAAGTGGATAACTTTGAAAAATTCATGCCAGATGTGTATGAATTCTATAATTTAGGATTGGGAGATCCAATCCCAATTTCTGGTGCATCAAGACTTGGTATTGGTGATATGCTGGATGAAGTGGTTGCACATTTCACACCAGAACAGTTGGAAGAAGAGGAAGATGACAGACCACGTGTTGCCATTATTGGTAAACCAAACGTTGGTAAATCTTCTATTATTAACAAACTTTTGGGAGAAGAACGTGTTATCGTATCCGATATTGCAGGAACCACTAGAGATGCCATCGATACTCCAGTAGTGCGAAACGGAAGAGAGTATGTATTTATTGATACAGCGGGACTCCGTAGAAAGAGCAAGATTAAGGAAGAGATTGAGCGTTTCAGTATTATTCGTACCGTAAGTGCTGTAGAGCGCTGTGATGTGGCGGTTCTTGTTATTGACGCCTCCGAAGGCGTTACAGAGCAGGATGCAAAGATTGCAGGTATTGCCCATGAACGTGGAAAAGGTGTGATTATCGCTGTAAACAAATGGGATAAGATTGAGAAAGACGATAAGACTATGAACAAGTTTACGGAAGATATCAGAAGAACTCTTGCTTATATGCCATATGCTGAGATGATCTTTATTTCTGCTCATACAGGTCAGAGACTTCCTAAATTATTTGACTTGATTGACATGGTAATCGAAAATCAGACCCTTCGTATTCAGACAGGTGTGTTAAATGAAATCCTCACAGAGGCTGTGGCTATGAAACAGCCACCATCTGATAAAGGAAAGAGACTTCGTATCTACTACATGACACAGGTATCTGTAAAACCACCTACCTTTGTTATGTTTATCAATGACAAAGAGTTAATGCATTTCTCCTATACCAGATATATTGAGAATCAGATTCGTAATACATTTGGATTTAGAGGAACACCGATTCGATTTATTGCCAGAGAAAGAAAGGAAAAAGAATAATGCTTTATATTATCCTGGTACTAGGTGTGGGATATCTGTTTGGATGTTTCCAGACCGGCTATTTTGTAGGAAGATTTAATAAGATTGATATCAGAGATTATGGTAGCGGTAATGCAGGCTCCACCAATGTGCTTCGTACACTGGGACTTCTCTGGTCTGCCCTTACCTTTTTGGGAGATGCCTTGAAGGGACTAATCTGGCTTCTTCTGGTAAGACATTTCATCGTGCCTGTGGCAACAGGGGTAGATGGACAGGTGTTGTGTCTTCTGGCTGGTCTTGGCACTGTACTTGGGCATAATTATCCTTTTGAATTACAATTTAAAGGGGGAAAAGGAATTGCCACAACCATAGCCATTATGTTTGGATTTGACATTCGCATGGGCGTGGTGGCAGCCCTTGCCTTTATCCTTGTGTGTGCAGCCACAAGATATGTATCCTTATCTTCCCTCTGTCTGGTGGCTTCTCTTCCGATTACATGCCTGATTTTCCATCCAGGACGATGGGATCTCTTTATATTGATTTTAGTCTTTGTGGTGTCTGCTTTCTATCGACATAAGGCAAACATTGTGAGATTAATGAATGGCACAGAGAGCAAGATTGGAAAAAAAGCGGAAAAAATACCGGTAAAAAAATAAATGATAACATAAAAAAGTCTTTGAACAAGATGTGGATTGTTCAAAGACTTTTTTGCGTTAAGATAATGAGTTTTATTCTGCCAACTGTTCCCACTGGGCGTAGAGCTTTTCCAATTCGTCGGTGACAAGACTCTGTTCTCTGGAAAGCTCCAGAAGTTTGGCGGAGCTGGAGGCATTCTCAGGAAGTGCCATGGTAGCTTCCAATTCTTCGGATTTTGCTTCTAATTCTGCAATGCGTTCTTCGCATTTTTTCAGATCATTGGCTCGTTTTCTGGCTTCCCGTTCCAATTCCTTTTTTCGCTTCCAATCTTCTTTGGAGTCGGAAGGGGCAGTGGAAGAGGTAGTTGTCTGCTGAATGGAGGCACTGTCTGGTGTAATAAGGCCTTCCTCTTTCTTTTCCAGATAATAATCGTAATTTCCTTTGTAGTTAATAAGACCATTTTCTGTGAGATCTAAAATGCGGGTGGCTGTCTTATTGATAAAGTAACGGTCGTGGGACACATAAAAGACAGTACCATCAAAATTGGAGATGGCATCCTCCAAAATCTCTTTGGAGTAGAGATCTAAGTGGTTGGTAGGCTCATCCAGGATCAAAAAGTTAGCGTTGGAGAGCATCAATTTGGCGAGGGATACACGTCCCTTTTCGCCACCGGAGAGGGAATGAATGCGCTTAAATACTTCGTCCCCGGTAAAAAGGAAGGCAGCCAGAAGGTTGCGGATCCTTGTGTGAGTTAGGGCTGGATAGGTATCGGAAATCTCCTCAAAGATAGTCTTTTCATCGTGTAGAACCTGCTGTTCCTGATCATAGTAGCCAATGCGCACTTTTGCCCCAAGGGCAATTCGTCCAGTGTCTGCGGCAAGATATTTGTTGATAATCTTTAAAATAGTAGTCTTTCCGGTACCGTTCTTTCCAATCAAGGCTACTTTTTCTCCTCGTTTAATATCCAGATGAAGTTCGTGGAAGAGAAGCTGGTTTCCGAAGGACTTAGATAAGTTGTCGATGGTAAGTACATCGTTTCCGCTGATGGTAGAAGGTTCAAAACGGATACGAATCTTTGGTTCGTATACCACTGGTTTTTCCACCAATTCCATGCGTTCCAGCATTTTTTCACGGCTTTCTGCACGTTTGATGGATTTTTCTCGGTTGAAGGATTTCAGCTTGGTGATGACCTCCTCCTGATGCTTGATCTCAGCCTGCTGGTTTTCGTATTCTCGCATCTGAGCCTCCATAAGGGCTTCTTTTTTGGCGGTGTAGGCGGTGTAGTTGCCGCGGTAGGTTACGGCCTTACCATGGTCGAGATCAATCACTTTCGTCACTACTTTGTCAAGAAAATAACGGTCATGGGAAATCACCAAAACGGCACCTTTATAATTAGATAAAAATCCCTCTAACCAATGGATGGAATCCATGTCTAAGTGGTTGGTAGGCTCATCTAATAAGATAATATCCGGTTTGGATAAAAGTAATTTACCAAGAAATACGCGGGTTCTTTGACCACCGGAGAGCTTGTTGATCTTCTTATCAAAATCATCTTCGGAAAAGCCAAGGCCCTTTAAGATTCCTACAATCTCGCTGCGCCAGGCATAGCCGTCCTCCAATTCAAAGCGGTGGGTGAGAGTAGAGTAGTCATTCATCATAGCGGCAAGTTCCTCACCAGAAGCGTCCTTCATCTCTTTTTCCAAACGGCGGATTTTCTCCTCCATGGCAATAATTTCTTTTTTTGCCTCTAGCACTTCCTCGTAAATGCTGTGGGCAGAATCAGTGTTTTGATGCTGAGCCAGATAGCCAATTCGTTTTCCTTTGCTAATGATCACTTCCCCATCGTCTGCGCTCATCTCTCCCATAATAATCTTTAAGAGAGTGGTTTTTCCAGCACCGTTGACACCAACGATGGTAGCTTTTTCATTGTCTTCTATGTGAAAGGAAATTTGGTTTAAGACCTGGTGGGTACCAAAGGCCTTACTGATCTGCTGACAAGCTAAAATCATAATGTTTCCTCCTGTAGGTGTGATATTAGGCCTAAAATATATAGCAAGAAAGACGAATCTTTTGAAAAATACATTTAGGCACTATTTTTTATTTTAGCACAAGGAAAAATGGGTGTAAACAAGTAAATTTGGCACATTTTCAGGAAAAAGTAGTTTGACATGAATTTGTCAACAATGTATAATAGTCCTAGACTGGCAGTACTAGGAAGGAGATAGGGAGATATTATGACAGATTTCAAGAAAGAAATTAGTGAAAGAGAGATTTCCCCTGCGGTAATCAAAAGGCTTCCCAGGTACTATCGATATCTAGGCGAATTACTTGAGAACGAAGTTGTCCGCATTTCCTCTAAAGATTTGAGTGAGCGAATGAAGGTGACAGCTTCTCAGATCAGACAGGATTTAAACAACTTTGGTGGATTTGGACAGCAGGGATATGGTTATAATGTACAGTATCTGTACAACGAGATTGGTAAGATTTTGGGACTGAATCATACCAATAACGTAATTATCGTTGGTGCTGGTAACGTTGGACAGGCGCTTGCCAACTATCAGGACTTTGATAAAAGTGGCTTTAAAGTAATTGGTCTTTTTGATGCGAATCCAAGATTGGTGGGCATCAGTGTTCGCGGTGTTGATATTCACGATATCGATGAATTGGGAGACTTTATCAAGTCGCATGATGTAAAGATAGCAGCCCTTACTTTACCAAAGCAGCATGCGAGACAGATGGCAGTGGAACTGATGGAATATGGAATTAAGGCGTTCTGGAATTTTGCTCCGATCGATCTTAATTTACCGGAAGATGTTCTCGTTGAGAATGTACATCTGGCAGAGAGTTTGATGACTCTTTCTTATAGAATCCACAGCAAACAGGCAGAATAAGAATAGGGAGAGATTGAATGATACGAGTTGCTACCCGTCAGGAGATGCAGGCAATCGACGCATATTCAATCCATAACATTGGGATACCTGGTATGGTCTTGATGGAGAAAGCATCCATGGCCCTCTTTGAGGAGGTCGTGAAGCGTATCCATTGCCATAGCAGGTCTCTTATTGTGGTTGAAAAAGGAAATAACGGCGGAGACGGCTTGGCTCTGGGGCGCCTTATGAAGGAAGCAGGGTATGACGTGACCATCTACGAAGTGGGTGGAATCCAGCGTGCCAGCGAATCCTATTTGGCACAGAGAGAGATTTTAACCAAGATGGGCATTTCGGTGGAAACGAACATGCCAGTGGGCGCATATGATGTAATTATAGACGGAATTTTCGGTGTGGGACTTACCAGAGAAGTGACCGGAATTCAAAAAGAAGTAATCGAATATTTAAATAAACAAGAAGCTTATCGAATTGCCATTGACGTGCCATCCGGAGTGGATGCCAGTGCAGGGAAGGTTCTCGGTACGGCATTTATGGCGGATCTTACGGTCACTTTTGGACTTTCAAAGATTGGCCTTTTATTGTATCCGGGGGCAGCTTACGCTGGGGAAGTGGTAATCAAAAATATAGGCTTTCCTAAGCTAGCGGTGGATGAGATTCATCCGGAGGCATATAGCTACGAGGCAGGAAAGGATGAAATGCTGCCTTCCCGAAATCCAGATTCTCATAAGGGAACCTATGGAAGAATTTTGGTGGTAGCCGGCTCCAAAAATATGGCGGGAGCTGCCTATCTGTGCGCCAATGCTGCCTACCGTATGGGAAGCGGCCTGGTGCGAATTTTCACAGAGGAATCCAATCGACAGATTCTTCAGACACAGCTTCCAGAGGCAATCCTCACTTCCTACAAGGGACTGGAGGATGGAAAAGAGCAGTTAAAGGAAGCTATTTCCTGGGCAGATGTGATTCTCTTTGGTCCAGGCAGAGGACAGGGGGAAGAAACCAGAGCCTTTTTGGAGATTTTAAAGAAATATACAAAAGTTCCAGTGGTATTGGATGCTGATGGATTAAATGAAATCAGCGCCATGGAAAAGCAGGGAGAAACCTATTTGGAGGATTTTACTGTTCCGGTGATTATAACACCCCATCTTTTGGAGATGAGTCGCTTATCTGGGCATACAGTGGGACAGTTAAAGGAAGAACGGATTTCTCTGGCAAAGGAATATGCCAAGAAAAAGGGCGTTGTGCTAGTTTTAAAGGATTCTCGCACCATTGTGACGGAGGGACAGGAAGCACTCTATATCAATCAGACTGGAAATAGCGGCATGTCAACGGGAGGAAGCGGCGATGTGTTGGCTGGAATGATTGCTGGAGCTTTGACTGCAGGTATGAAGCCAATGGAGGGCGCTGCCATGGGCGTATTTTTGCATGGACGCTGTGGCGATGAGGCGGCAAAAGCCTACGGAGAACGCAGCTTTTTGGCGGGGGATATGATACATTTTCTTGGAGACGTGCTGAAAAGTCCGGAAAAATAGTGCTGATTTTGACGGTATAGTCCGATAAAGGAGAGAGATTTTCACTCTTTTTCCTAAGTATACTTTCGAAGGGATATGGAAATAATGGAAGTAACAAAGGGAAATAGACGGAGAGTGAAGATTGTGATTATCAAACGAGGCGATATTTATTATGCAGATTTGCGACCGGTGGTGGGTTCTGAGCAGGGCGGTGTGAGACCGGTTTTGATTATACAAAATGATGCAGGAAATCGACACAGCCCTACGGTAATCTGTGCCGCCATCACCAGCAAGATGAATAAGGCAAAATTGCCTACTCATGTAGAACTTCGTGCGGTTGATTGTAGCATTACGCGGGATTCTGTGATATTATTAGAACAGATTCGTACAATTGACAAGAGAAGACTAAAGGAGAAAGTATGTCATCTGGACGAAACTATCTTAAAAAAGGTCGATCGCGCCTTAAAAGTAAGTTTTAGTTTGGATACATAACTTAGACAGAGAACAAAAGGAGAGTAAAAATGGAAGACAGGTGGATATTCCTGGCAATTATCATTGTATTGGCAGTACTAGCCATAACATTTGCCATACTTTGGCAAAAGGAGAAGAACAATAGCAGACTTGTTCCGAAGGAGAAGGATCCGAAATCCGGCAAGAAGGATGAGGACGAGGAAGAGGAAAATGAATACGAGGAAGAAATTCTGAGCATCATCGATGAGGGTCACAAACAGGGGGCTATCATGGCGGATGAAGCGCTGATGATCTCCAATATTTTTGAATTTGGAGACAAAGAAGCGAGAGACATTATGCGTTTTCGAAAAAAAATCAAAGGCATAGATGTGAACACTTCCTTGACGGAAGCAGTTTCCTATATGCTGGAGAAAGAATATTCTCGTTTTCCTATTTTTGAGGAAGATATTGATAACATTGTAGGTGTGGTTCATATCAAGGAAGCCTTTAAGGCGTATCTGGAGAATCCAGCTCTCACGTTGCGGGAGATTGCCAGTGAACCTTTCTATGTCCATGAGACAAGGGAAGTCAGCGATCTTTTCAAAGAGATGCAGTCAGAAAAGATACATATGGCTATCGTGATCGACGAGTATGGTCAGACGGAAGGTCTGGTTTGTATGGAGGATATTTTGGAGATCATCGTAGGAAAGATTATGGATGAATACGATGTGGAAGAGCAGGAAATCATCAACCTTGCCCACACAGGAGCTTATCTGGTGCAGGGCATGACAAGACTGGATGAACTGGAAGAACTGTTGGGCATTCAATTTCCAGATGAGGATATCGAGACGCTGAACGGCTTTTTGGTAAATCAGATTGGCCGTCTTCCGGTGGAGAAGGAAGAAATCGCCATTGTATATGAAGGATATGAATTCAAGGCAGTGGAAGTGTTGGAGCATGTATTCCAGCAGGTGAAGATCAGTAGAGTACAATAGTAAACAAAAATACCCTAAGCAGGAGGCTGGGAAACAAAGTATTTTCCAGAAAACATCACAATGCTTAGGGTATTTTTATGTCAGGATATATCATTTTACAAACAATCTTGGGACACGATCGCTGATGGTACAAAGAATCTCGTAATTGATGGTATCGCATTTGGCTGCCAAATCTTCCAGAGGAATGTTGTTTTCGTCCCAGATGATAACCTCATCCCCCACTTCAACCCCCTCAATGTCAGTGACATCAATCATAAAGCTGTCCATGCAGACTTTTCCAATAATAGGAACGCGTTGTCCCTTTACCATAACCTCCCATCCATTGGAGAAGGTTCTTCGGAATCCATCGGCATAACCAATAGGAACGGTAGCCACAATGGCTTCCTTGTCGGTGATGTAGCTTCGGCTGTATCCAATGCTGGTGCCCGCCTGTACCGTCTTCAAAAAGGTAATCTTCGCTTTGAGACTGGTAATAGGCTTAATATCAATCTTATCTAAAGTATCATCGGCAGCGGCATAACCATACATAATGATGCCGGTTCGCACCAGATTAAAATGAGAATCCGGATAATTTACAATGCCATTGGATGCGGCAGCGTGAACATATTTGATCTCACCTAATAAATTCTTGGCTGTTTCCACGGCGGCACGGAAGTTTTTCAACTGTTTTTTCGTGTACTCATCGTCAATATCAGCGGAGGAAAGATGGGTGTAAATGCCCTCCACCACCACATTTTTTGGAAGAGCCGCGATGTAGCGATCAATCTTGTAAGGGTGTACGCCGGTTCGTCCCATTCCGGTTCCAATTTCCAGATGTACCTTAATCTGACTGTCTTTTTTACCAAGCAATTCTGCAAAGTGATAGGAACTGATACCCACCACAATATCGTAGGCAATAATCTTATCAATCTCAGTCTCGTAAGGCTGATTCAATACAAAAATCTGTTTCTCATAGCCCAGTTCTCGAACAAAGACAGCCTCATCCACATTGGCAACAGCCACAATATCAAATTCGTTCAGCACATCTAAACGGCGATTGATGTAGGTGCCATAGCCGCTGGCTTTAATTACAGGCATAATGGCAACATCTTTGCCAATCTTTTCTCGAATAGCCGCCATATTGTGCTCAAAATTATTTAAATTCACTTCCATGACCACAGGTCTGGTAATGTTCATAAAAGGTCACTCCTAACTGTTTCAGGTTTTGTCAGTGGTAGGAATAAGAAAAATAGAGATTTCTTATTCTCTCAACATTTTTTTATTATAGCACCAGCTAAGAAAAAAGGAAACGGAAAGAGAAAGATTTTGGAAAAAACAACGAGGACCAGTTCCGTCACAGTGGTAGTAAAAAATGGAAGGACATGCTATAATGAGCATTACAAATGTAGTTTTTAATAGAGAAAGAGGAAAATATATGGAAAATCATACAATCGTTACTTTGAAAAAGGGAGAAGGACGCACCATCAAAGCGGGCGGTGCTTGGATTTTTGACAATGAGATTGACACCATCGTAGGTCGATTTAAAAATGGACAGATTGTAACGGTCCATGATTTTGACGGTTATCCTATGGGAAAAGGGTTTATCAATCAGAATTCCAAAATACGTGTGCGCATGATGACACGAAAAAAAGACCAGGAGATCGATGAGGCATTTCTTAGAATGCGCGTGGAAAATGCATGGAATTATCGAAAAACAACGGTGGATACTTCTTCCTGCCGCGTGATTTTTGGAGAGGCAGACTTCTTACCGGGACTTGTGGTGGACAAATACGAGGATGTTCTTGTGGTGGAATGTCTCGCCCTTGGTATGGAGCAGTTTAAGGAACAAATCGTGGCACTTTTAAAGGAAACGTTGGAAAAGGACGGCATTCCGATTCGAGGGGTCTATGAAAGAAGCGATGCCAACGAACGAATCAAGGAGGGACTTTCCAAGGTAAAAGGATTTATCGGTGAGGAATTTGACACCAATGTGGAGATTGTAGAGAACGGTGTTCACTATATGGTAGATGTGGCAAATGGACAAAAAACAGGATTTTTCCTGGATCAGAAATACAATCGTCTGGCGATGCAGCGCATTTGCAAGGGGAAAAAGGTATTGGACTGCTTTACCCACATGGGAACCTTCGCCTTAAATGCCGGCATTGCAGGGGCAAAAGAGGTAACAGGACTTGATATTTCCGAGTATGCAGTGCAGCAGGCCACAGAAAACGCCAAGAGAAATCATCTAGAGGAAACGGTGCATTTTCGCTGTGCCAACGTGCTGGATGAGCTTCCAAAGCTGGCAAAAGAGGGAGAAAAATACGATGTCGTTATCTTAGATCCTCCAGCCTTCACCAAATCTCGTGCGGCAACAAAGAATGCCATCAAAGGCTATCGCGAGATCAACATGAAGGGCCTCAAACTGGTAAAGGACGGTGGTTATCTGGCAACCTGTTCCTGCTCCCATTTTATGACGCAGGAACTTCTGGCAAAAACAGTGCGTGAGGCAGCGAAGGCAACCCACAAACGACTTCGCCAGGTAGAATTCCGCACCCAGTCCCCAGATCACCCAATCCTTTGGGCCGCAGATGAAAGCTATTACTTGAAATTCTTTATCTTCCAGGTTGTGGATGAGAAGTAATGATTATTATTTGTAGGAAAAATGTTTTATAAATATTAAGATGTGATTTTGCAGAACTACAAAGAATCTGGGAATAATAACAATACTTGTAAAAAATAAACAGATATGATAAAATAAAAAAAGAACAATCGTGTTACAGGGTGGTTGACCTCTATTCTACATAGAATGGGGGTGGTGCATATGAAGAATAAACCTTATGATTTCAAAGATTTGATGGCATTTGGTACATTCCTTTTAGCATTACTGACATTCGTTTTTACGTTCGTTAAGTAATACATAGGCATAGAAAAACCACCCCAGAACTTTGGCGAGTGACAGGGTGGCATTTCTATGCTAATTCTTAAACTGGTCAACCACTTTGTGGGCGGTTGTTCTTTTCTTTAATATACCATAAGGCATTGACTGATACAAGAGAAAATGGAAAAATAAATGCTATAAATATTGTATTGTGTATTATATAACCTTTTTCATTATTTATAATTTCTCTATAGTTACTGCTGTACCATTTGCTGATACTGCAATCATGTTATTTCCGATTGTCATATAATCAAAGTCTACTCCTATGATTGCATTGGCTTTGCATTCAACATGCGCTCTAATCTTTAATTTCTTTTGAGACTCTTCTTTTACCGCATTCATTTTACTTTCAAATGCAGTTGATGATACTCCAAAAAAGTCGGATACGCTTGCTGCAAATTCACTTAACATTCCCGTTCCTACTACCATAGATGAAGATATGATGTTGTGATATTCTGTGATTTTATATCCTTCAAAGTTGTAGCCTGTTGTTAATTTTATGTTTGAGATGGCTTCTCGTAAATTTTTCTGGTATGTTTCGTTTTGTAATAATTCCTGCTGCTTCTTTTGGATTTTTAATCTATTTAATTCGGCATCTTTTTGAAGTTCTTCGTCTATTTCAGTTTGGAATGTTGGATGAAATTTAATATAAGGTTTAAGTATCTCGTTGTATGTTTCTTTTAATTTTTGTTCATTCTCTTCGGATATGGTTCCTTTTTCTTTTCCTGCTGCAATCTTTTTTGAAATAATTTTTGCATTTTTCTTAATCTTGTCATGATTTCCTGAATTTAGTCCTGAGATTAATCCGTTTTTCTCAATATTACAATTTTGACAGATTTCCAATGTTCTTTCTTTGTCAAATGTGAGTTTAAGTGCAGATAAACACTGTGTGCCACATATTACACATTTTCCCATAATTGTCTCTCCTCTATATGTTTTAT
>CAYLUV010000013.1:0-23396 GCA_964386955.1 uncultured Lachnospiraceae bacterium | reverse complement strand
GCACCTGAAACGGAATGTTGTACTCCATCATTTTGCTGATAATCTGTCTTGGCTGCACTATGCATGGTGGTAAATACCACACTGTCCGCCGTTTTTTGCTGTCCCGCCTTCAACTGCTGCTTCAGTTCTTCCTCATATTCCTCAATATATTCGAACCAATCCTCGATTTTCTGACAATCTCTTGCCGTTTCCTGCACCTCTGACAGCACATCCATCAAATCCTCGCTCTTCATCTTTCGAAACGCCGCATATTCTTTTAAATATTCATCATATCCTATGGTTTCTCGTATAAAATTCATGGCCTCGTAGGGCTTCATTTTATTTAAGATGTTAAGATCTGATAAAAATTGATCTACTCGGTCAGCAATCCAAGGTTTATCCTTCACGCTGTCTTTTAGTTCCACCAAATTTATCACCGGCTTTGTAATCAGATTTCTGGATATGTACCGTTTGGGGCGATTCATAATGGTAAGGAAAGTCTCTCTGTCCCGACTTCCCAACGCCATCTTCAGGTAGGAAATCATATTTTTGGCAATCCAGTGATCGAATAATCCCGGAATGGTATCTCGCACCTGAAACGGAATGTTGTACTCCATCATTTTGCTGATAATCTGTCTTGGCTGGGTATTGGTTCGGTAAATTACTGCCATCTGAGAGTAGGAAATGCCCTTACTATGGTATTCCTGAATCAACTTTAAAATACGCTCACTTTGGCTTTTTCCATCTGCTGTACTTTGAATATATACCTTTTCCCCCTCCTCCCGATTGGAGGTAATCTTCTTTTCAAAGCGCTTTTTGTTATTTTCAATGACTTTTCCTGCAGTTTCCACAATCTTGGCGGTGGAACGATAATTTATCCCCAAAAGCACCTTTTCTGTCTGTGGGTAGTTCTTCTCAAATCCCAACATAATCTCCGGCTTTGCTCCTCGGAATCGGTAGATGGATTGGTCATCGTCCCCCACAATAAAGAGATTGTCCCTAGGCTTTGCCAGCAGACGAACCACCTCATACTGTGCCTTGTTGATATCCTGAAACTCGTCAATTAGGATATACTGAAACTTTTCCTGCCATTTTTTTAGAAGATCCGGTCGTTCTCGGAATAATTCGTAGGTCATCACCAGCATATCATCGAAATCAATCTTGTTGGCGTTTCGAAGAACGTTGTCATATTCTTCCATGATTTTTCGAAAGGCATCGTCGGCGCAGGTGGTACTGTAATAGTACTCCAAATTCACCATACTGCCCTTTACCAAGCTGATTTCTCCGATCAAACTCTGATAGAAATCCCCCTCTTCCTCCACTTCCAGATTCATGCGACTGCATATTTTTTTTAGAATATCCCGCTTCTCTTCTTCCCGCAAAATATTGTCTGGGGTAAAACGGTACGCCCAACGTAAAATACCAAAAAATACAGAATGAAAAGTCCCAAAAGTCACCCCCTGGCATTGATCTTCCGTAATCTTGTTAAAACGATTTCGCATCTCCTTCGCCGCTGCATTGGTAAAGGTCACCACCAAAATGTTGGAAGGAGAAATGCCGTAATGCTCAATGAGATATTTGGTCCGATAAGTAATAACCAATGTCTTTCCAGAACCCGGCCCTGCTAAAACAAGCATAGGGCCATCCTTATGCCGGATAGCCCTCGCCTGTTCTTCGTGAAAGGCACCCATTACTGAGCTGCCTCTAATTTTTCAATTCCCACACGGATTCTGTTTAATGTCTCTTCTTTTCCGATAATCTCCATAATCTCTGTGGCACCGCCCGGTGTCATCTGTTTGCCGGAAACAGCAGTACGAACCGGCCAAAGAGCCTGACTGTTCTTGATTCCTTTTTCTTTTACAAATGCTACCGTTGCCTCATATAAAGCATCGTTTGTAAAGTCTTCCTGTGCTTCGTACACTGGAAGAATCTCTTTTAACACTTCTAAGGAGTTTTCCAGATTTGTCTTAGATTTCTTGTGGGTGTACATCGCCACATCATAATCTGGCAGTGTCTCAAAGAAATCGATATGATCTTTGATGTCTAAGAATGTCTCAATTCTTGTCTTTACAAGACCACAAATCTTATCTACATTGACATTTTCCTTTGTAATCACTTCTTTGATGTATGGCATCGCCATCTCTTTGAACTTCTCATCGTCCATCTTCTTCATATATTCGCCGTTCATCCAACGAAGTTTTACCATATCAAATACCGCTGGAGATTTGGACATATGCTTGTAGTTGAAGTTTTTGATTAAATCATCTAAGGACATAATCTCTTCGTTGTTTTCTGGACTCCATCCGAGAAGTGCCACAAAGTTTACGATAGCTTCTGTTAAGAATCCCTGCTCTAACAGATCTTCATAGGAAGAATGTCCGCTTCTCTTACTTAATTTCTTATGCTCTTCGTTGGTAATCAGTGGGCAGTGTACATACACTGGCACTTCCCATCCAAAGGCATTGTAGAGACGGTTATATTTTGGAGAAGAGGAAAGGTATTCATTTCCACGAACAACGTGTGTGATTCCCATAAGATGGTCATCGATAACGTTGGCAAAGTTGTAAGTTGGATATCCGTCGGATTTGATCAAAATCATATCGTCCAGTTCTTCGTTGTTTACTGTGATTTCTCCATAAATCTCATCCTGGAAACTTGTGGTTCCCTCTCTTGGCACGTTCTGACGGATAACGAATGGTTTACCCGCTGCCAGATTTGCCTCCACTTCCTCTTTAGAAAGGGAAAGACAGTGCTTGTCGTACTGGGAAATCTCTTTCCCGCCGACAGTTGTACGCAGCGTATCCAAACGTTCCTGATCACAGAAGCAGTAGTAAGCCTCTCCTTTTTCCACTAACTGTTTTGCGTATTCCATGTAGAGACCAGATGCGGTACGCTCACTCTGTACATATGGGCCAACGCCGCCGTCTTTGTCCGGACCCTCGTCATGGATTAAACCAGTATCCTGTAATGTATGGTAAATGATCTCCACTGCGCCTTCCACAAAACGCTCCTGGTCTGTGTCTTCAATTCGTAAAATGAAGTCTCCGCCCTCGTGTTTTGCAATTAAATAAGCATATAATGCAGTTCTTAAATTACCTACATGCATTCTTCCTGTTGGGCTTGGTGCATATCTTGTTCTTACTTTCATGATCCATCCTCCTGCTATTTATAAGTCCTTCTTAGTACTCATCTTGGTTATTTCTTTGCATTTTTCTTCGCATAGTATTTCTTCGCATATTAAAGGAAACACTGTCTACCACTCGCTGCAAATCTTTATCGTACACTACGATATTCAATCCCGTTTTTTTGGCGGCATACTGTTGTTCGTCGATTTTAATAGAAGCGACATCACCATAAGCGGTTCCTGCACTTTCTACGTCCACTTTAATATCTCCCACAATACTCTGCCAAGTAAGATATTCCTGTCCGCATTTTTCTGCTACCAGTTCACCGCCATCCAACACAGCGATATAACTGTTTCCATCTTGCATAATCATTTTCTCAGACAATCCCAAAGAAAGCAATCTTTTCTTGGTTTCCTTCGTCATGCCCTTTGTCATATTTCCTTTTACAGACATAACGACAGTATAACACTCATTTTGAATTTTTTCCAGATATTCATCGATATCAATAATATTGGCAATGCTATTTTTATCGTAAATTCGATTGAATTTCTCTGCATTATCTACCCAGTCTTGGTACTCTGGATTTTCTCTTTTGTCCTCAAATCCATAGTTATCCTTCAGCCACTGACCCAGATAGTTGGATACTTTTGTATTCCCCTCCACATTCATATGGGAACCATAATCTGTGGTATCTGTATTCCAGTCAAGACCATACTCTTCCGGGAACATATTAAAGTCCAGAAATTTTACATTCTTTTTATCTGCCAATTCCTGCATCATATTATGATGATTCATGGTCCAATTTACATCTGGAAATCTTACAAATACCAACTCTGCATCATTTTTTTCGCAAAGTTCCAGCATCCTGTCTATATACTTCTCATTTTCTTCCGGAAATACCATGTCTTCTCCGGTATCAGACATCCATTTTTTTACTTTCTTTGCTTTGGCTGGCTTTGCACCAAAGCGCATCAGGGAACCGCGGCCATAGTAAGCCTGTTCCTCCCCTTTGGAGAAATCTTCCTCTGTCAATTCCTTCCATCTGGAATGATAGCGAAACCCTGGTAAAAGATAGGAAGCTACCGTCTCATTGCTTCGCTTCGTAATCTCATAAATTGCCTTTAATTTTGTCATGGACATCGGAAGGGGATCTATATTTTGTCTATTCTGACCATCCCCTCTAGGATCTGTCATGTAAGCCGTTCCCACTTCGTAAAGCATTACCTTCGGACTCTGTGTTTTACATGCCTCTTCCATGTAATAGTAGGTAGTCCAAATACGCTGGGACGGATTTCCATAGGAATAACTCGTAATTCCGTAATTGGTCCAAATAGGAAGGGGTGACACGCTATAGTAACTGTAACTGGAGCCAAACACCATGGCATCCATTGTATTTTCTTCCTGTGCATAAAAATCATTGGTTCGAACAAGGGGCATACCTGCCTCTCCATTCCAGGTAGGAATCAATACATTGGAAATGGCACCAAAAAGCAGGATCACCACCAGCCAAAACGCTGTTGCACTTATTATTTTTTTCTTCATGGTTTTCCTCCTAATACGCCATATAAATAAATCCACTGGAATCATAGCCCTTGCCATAGATACCAAAGATAATAATGGTAAAGATCAGCACAATCCAGAAAGTCCAACGAAGCCAAGTATTTTGTTCGCTGATCCACTGACGGATCTTTACGCCTCGCTCTTGGGCAAATTCCACCAGGAACAGCACAAGACAGCTTAAGAACAGCACCAGCATATCCTTGGAATCCATTCCAAGATTAAATACGCCGCCATCAAATAAAATCCAGAAATTCTTTGCGGTAAAGATGGATTTCATAATGTGCCAAGTTGCTTTGATATCCGGTGCAATGTAGATAACGCGCCCCACTTCCACTAAGAAGAAGGTACGTAGAATCTGAAATACACGGAAACTGTCTGCCTCTCGGTTAATCTTAAGCTTGTCCGCCCATTCTTTTGTCTTTGGTGTAAAATGCATAGAAAGGATGGTCAACACGCCATGATAAATACCAAAGAGGATAAACTGTACCCCCGCTCCATGCCAAGCACCGTTGGCAAGCCACAAAATAATACACACAATGTAGGATGGCAGCACCTTTGCGGTCTTCATCCAACCCTTCTTACGGAAAAATTTGCTGATGCTCTGGGCATAATGGGACAAAGATAAAGGATAAAAGAGATAATCTCTAAACCAAGTACCCAAAGTCACATGCCATCTGCGCCAAAATTCTGGAATGGTAAGGGAAAAATAAGGACGTTCAAAGTTGTCCACCATATTAATATCTAAAATCTGAGCCACACCGCGGATAATATCAATACCACCAGAGAAATCGCCGTACATCTGCGCCGCATATACAAGCAGTGCGATAATATATTCCCATCCTTCATAGTAGGTATAGTTATTAAATACCTGATCTGCCATCAATACAGCTCGGTCCGCAATGACCATCTTCTTAAAGAGACCCCAGGCAAAAAGCTGAAAACCTCTGCAAAATTGTTCATAATTAAAAGGATGTTCTCTTTCAAATTCCGGTGCCAACTGATGATAACGGGAAATTGGTCCCTGAATCATCTGTGGAAAGAAACACATAAACAGGGCAAAACGGAAGAAGTTATGCTCTGCCTTCTGCTTTCCTCGGTACACATCCACCAGATAACTGAGTGCCTGAAAGGTGTAGAAGGAGATACCAAGAGGAAGTGCCAACTGAAGCAGCGGCAAAAACTGCCCCTCTGTCAAATGAAAACTGCTCTGAATCTCTCCTACAATCAAATCATAGAATTTCAAAAATACCAGCATACCGAGATTAATCAGCACACCAATCCAAATCAGTAATCGTTTTCTCTTCTTATTTGCCTCTTTCAGTTCCTTCTTGTCTCCGGTTATCTCGCCAGCCTTTAGCCTGGCAAGTTTATCTTTGTACTCCCCTTCCCATTTTTCCATCACTCTTCCAAGTACATAGATGGAAACAATGGTCACTGCCAGATAAATGGATAAATTTCTGCTGAGGTTCACATAAAAGAATGTGCTCACCAGCAAAAGCCAGATCCACTGGAGCTTTTTGGGAATCCCATAATATACGATTGCAATTCCCAATACAAAGAAAGGGAATTTCAGGGATGTAATAGACATATGTCGCCTCCCCGATTAGTCTTCTTCCTGAAGTCTCTGAATTAAGTTCCAGATAGCTTCCACTGTATTGTAGTTATATGGTTCTAATTCATCGATTGGAATTTCGATATCGAATTCTTCATTGAATCCTGCTGTCACTGCGATGATATCAAAGGAATCTAAGATTCCATCATCAATTAGCTTTGTTTCTTTCATAAAATCAACATCTGGTCTTACGTCCATTAAAATTTCTAATACTTTATCCATTTTTTACCTCCATCTTACTCTATTGTTTTTTCAATATAGCTTTCTCTTGTTTTTTAGAAGAGAGTCTTCTCTCCTTGTCTCTCTTTTCTTACAATTATTTCTGATCTCTACAGTTCTCTTGCCATAGCAAGAAGTCCCTGTCTATCTATCTTGAAGTTTTTGCTCATAGGCATTTCCTCTAAGATTACAATCTTTGTTGGAAACATATATTTTGGAATCTGGTTCTTTAATCCCAAGAACACTTTTTTCTGATCCAAACCTTCTCCCTTGGCAAAAAGAATAATTTTCTTCTTTTCGTGCAGATACACGCAGGCACAGCTTTCCATGCCCTCGATGGTGTAGGCTGCCGTTTCAATCTCTCCAAGTTCAATACGGTGTCCATTGTGCTTAATCTGGAAATCTTCTCGAGACAGGAAATAATATTCTCCCTGTTCGTCCTTTAATGCAAGATCACCTGTTTTGTACACCAACTCCGGATAATAATTTTGCAGAGGATTCTGTACAAAGGCTCCCTTTGTTCGTTCCTCATTGTCATAATATCCCATAGAAAGGAAAGCGCCTCGGACATAGATTTCACCCTTCTGTCCTTCTTTTACCTGCTGACCGTCTTCACCCAACACAATCACATCTACATTTGGAAACGTTTTTCCAAGAGGCAGATATTCTCCCTCTTTAAATTCACGGTCCACCACGTAGTAAGTGCAATTTCCTGTTACCTCTGTTGGCGCATAAAGATTCACATACATGGCATCCGGCAATGCCTCTCTCCAATAATTCAAATGGGGAATCGGAAGCACTTCTCCGGAAAACAGCACTCGTTTGATGGTCGTAGGTACTTTATACCCAAATGCCTTGTGATTTGCCACAATACCAAGCGCAGATACCGCCCAAATCAGGGTTGTTACCTGATGTTCCACCAGACAATCCATCAATTTCTTTGGAAAACTAAAATACTGTTTTGGTAAGATCACCAAGGTTGCACCGGTAGATAAAGTAGAATAGATATCTTTCGCAGACACGTCAAAATCAAATGGTGCCTGTCCACCAAGCACATCTTCCTCACAGATGCCAGCCATAGATACAAACTGTTCGATAAAGGATAACAACGATCTCTGGCTCTTAATGACACCCTTTGGCGTTCCTGTGGAACCGCTGGTAAAGATCAGATACAGCGGATCTGTATCAATCATCTTTTCTCTAATAGGGTTTAATACATTCTGATCGATTTCTTCTTTTATAATCTCCTCATAGACAAGAATCTCGCAGCCATTTCCCACTTCCTTGGCAAGTTCCACATCCTTCTCTCTGCAAATAAGAAACTGTGGCTTTAATGTGTCAAAAAACAAAGAAATGCGGGCTTTCGGCATTCCCACATCCACAGGCACATAAAAGTTGCCGCTGTATACCGTTCCCAAAAAACTGATGAGGGTAGATGCATTTCGATCAGAAAACACCATAATCGGCTGTTTTGTCTTACTCTGCTTCTTTGCCAGTACTGTGCCAATGGCCATAGCACGTTCTTTCCATTCTCTGTAGGTTACGGAACCTTCTATATCAATCAACGCCGTCTTTTCTGGAAATCGACGACAGGAATTTTCTAAATATTCTAATACATGTATCGCCATGCTTTTCTCCCTTCAACGGAGACTTTGCTCCATTTTTCATAGAACGCTTTTTCTAATACATCTTATTTTGTCAAAGTTACTTTACCACTTTAAAACTTATGACTTTCCAATCACCAAAAAGCAGCCGGAATATTTTCATATCCCGGCCTTGTGCTTTTATCACTTTATTATATGCTATATTTACTTATTTTGCAACGCTTTTTAAGTATTCTACTACTTCTGCTTCTGTTGCAAAGGTAAGTACTTTGTCAGCCACTTCCTTCGCCTCTTCCATTGTCCACTGGGACATTACCTTGCGGGTAGCAAGGATGGAAGTTGGGCTTACAGAAAACTCATCTAAGCCCCATGCCAGAAGAACTGGTACTAACATTGGATCTGCTGCTGCTTCTCCACACATACCTACCATAATACCTTCTGCTTTACCACATTCAATAATTCGTTTGATTGAACGAAGTACTGCTGGCTGATATGCAGAATAAAGATATGCTACTTTGGCATTTCCACGGTCTACTGCCATCGTATAGCCAGTAAGATCGTTGGTACCGATACTAAAGAAATCGGCTTCCTTCGCCAGTACGTCTGCCAGTACAGCAGATGCTGCTGTCTCTGTCATAATACCAACTTTGATATCCTTGTCATATGGGATACCTTTGGCATCGAAATCTGCTTTAATCTCTGCTACCATAGCCTTCACTTCGCGAATTTCTTCCACACATGTTACCAATGGTACCATAATGCGAATCTTGCCATATGCACTGGCACGAAGAAGTGCACGAAGCTGTGGTTTATAAATATCTTCCTTGCGGTCTAAGCAGAAACGAACTGCTCGATATCCAAGGAAAGGATTCTCTTCTGTCTCAAGACCAAGATAAGGAATTGCTTTATCTCCACCAATATCCAGAGTACGAATGATCACTGGTTTGCCCGCCAGAGTCTCTGCTGCCAGTTTGTAAGCTTCGAACTGTTCGTCCTCTGTAGGAATGCTTGTACCATCCATAAATAAGAACTCGGTACGGAATAATCCAACACCTTCTCCATCACATTCTGCCACTTTCGCTGCATCCTGTGGGTTTCCGATGTTTCCTACTAATTCCACCTGTTCGCCGCTGGCCATCTGGCTCTTCATACCTCTAAATCTCTCAAGAGCTTTCTTATCATTCAAATAAGCCACTCTCTTCTTGATGTAAGCTTCTACCTGGTCATTACCTGGGTTTAAGAAAACTTCACCGTTGAAGCCATCAAGGATTACCTTCTCGCCATCTGCAACTTTGCCCACGATTCCATCGATACTGAGTACCGCTGGAATCTCTAATGCTCTTGCGAGGATTGCAGAGTGGGAAGTCTTTCCGCCAACTTCTGTTAAGATACCCACCACGTTCTCCGGATTGATACCGGCTGTCATAGATGGGGTTAAATCAGTTGCAACCAGTACAGTTCCTGCTGGCACTGCACTAATATCTGTCTCCTCTTCACCGAGAAGAATCATCAGCATTCTTGTCTTGATGTCATTCACGTCTGTCGCTCTCTGCTGGAACATCTCATCGTCGATGGATGCAAACATCTGTGCAAACATATCACACACCTGAGAAAGTGCTGCTTCCGCATTGATGCTCTCTCCCTCGATGGCAGCTTCAATCTGACCTGTCATCTCTGGATCCTGCATCATCAAGATATGTCCTTCCAAAATCTCTGCTTCTTTTTCGCCGATGCGATTCTTCATATCATCTGCCATAGCCTGTGTCTTCTCCATAAACACCGCTACCGCATCCTGAAATCTCTTTTTTTCTGCTTCTGCGTCTGTAATGGTTCTTCTCTCGAAATCAAGATTTGCCTCTTTGATAATTACGATTTGCCCGATTCCGTAACCATTAGATGCTCCAATTCCTTTTAGCATAGTAATCCACCTCGTCCCATTGCCCACTGGAAACCAGTGTAAATTATTCTCCTAAACCAGATTCAATTAATTCGATGGCTGTCTTTAAAGCTTCTGCTTCGTCAACACCTTCACATTCCACTTCAATCTCTGTACCACATTTGATGCAAGCACCGATGATGTTAAGAAGACTCTTACCATTTGTCTTTGTACCGTTATGTACAAGGTTAACATTACTTTCAAATTTTGTCATAGCCTTAGCAAATACTCCTGCTGGTCTCATGTGTAATCCCTGTGGGTTGTTGATTGTAATTTTCTGTGATACCATAATTTTTTCTCCTTTTTTCGTTCATATTCCTCCGCCAGATGTTACGTTTGTGTTGTTCGAACAAATGAAACATTCTCTCGTCCAAGTGAAATCCCCCGTTAGCATTTTACTGCTCCGAATCACCAGTACTTTTTCATTCTTGACATTGGGAACGTCAGCCCTTCTTGTCTCGTCATCCTGTCTCGACCTTCCCATCAGACAACAAAAAGGAAATGTGCACCTCTCCTAATTCCAATGCCTGTGTGCAAAAAAAAACTGCTCTCGAACAGTACAATCCGACTCCTATCAGCGTGAATTTATCATAGCACGCTCCACCTAGGTTGTCAATGTGTCACATGGCATCTTTCTTAGGTTTTACCGCCTTTTTTATCACAAAAGTCACAGGACACTAGGGCACTTTGGGGGTACCTTTTTCGGTCACTGTGACTTCGTTTTGCTGCTTTATTCTTTTTTATTTGCGGCTTTCTAAGAAATCTTTTTCTTTTTGGCCTTTTTCATCCTCCGGATAGGTCTCACAATAGCGGGTTGCTTTTTCGTAAGCCCCTGCATAGTCCTGCTGTTTTTCACAGATTACAATGTCCAAAAACTGCAGTTCCTGCTGAATCGTTTCTTCCCTTACACTGTCACTTTCTGCAATAATGGCAAGGGCTTTATCATATTCTCCTGTGGATACATAAAGATTGGCTAGAAGAGAAAGAAACTCTTCTTCCTTTGTCTTTTCATACCCTGTCTCATAGGTCTTTGCCGCTGCTTCATAGTCGCCGGCCTCATAGAGACAATACTCCTTCAGCATATAGTGCATGGATTCCTTCGGTTCATCCTGGATTAATTCATCATAGATGGCGATGGCCTTATCATACTCTTCTAAGTTGGCATAGGCCTCCGCCTGATAGTAAGACAATTCCTTGCCAAGACTTCCCGTAAAAATATTTTCATGATCCATGGCTTCCTCAAAATACTGAATGGATTTTTTGTAATCCTTTTCCTCGAAAAAGACAGCTGCTTCCTGATACAGCTCCTTTTGCGTAGATTTTTCATGCCATTGAAATCCAAAAAAGCCTATCAATGCCACGCCACATAGGATTATTGCTGCGATTACCTTCTTCACATGGCACCTCCTAAACTTGTTTATTATTTAAAGTATTTTACACCAGATTCAAAGATCTTCTGATCCTGTTCCAGATAAATGTTTTTCGCCACATGGGCGCCAATACGCTCGGAATGAGCCATCTTGCCAAGCACTCTGCCGTCTGGGCTTAAAATACCTTCGATGGCATAATAAGAGCCGTTTGGATTGTATCTTTCATCCATAGTAGGATTTCCCTCTGGATCTGCGTACTGAGTCGCTACCTGACCATTTTCAAAGAGCTTCTTGATCCACTCTTCACTGGCTACGAAACGTCCCTCTCCGTGAGATGCTGGAATTGCATAAGTTTCTCCTACTGTTGTACCCTGTAACCATGGTGATTTGTTGGATACCACAGTGGTGTAAACCATCTTAGATACGTGACGTCCAATGCTGTTCATGGTAAGAGTTGGGGAATCTGGACTCTGTGGTCTGATTTCACCGTAAGGTACTAACCCAAGTTTAATCAATGCCTGGAAACCATTACAGATACCAAGAGCAAGACCATCTCTTTCATTTAACAACTTCATAATAGCTTCCTGCATTTTTTCGTTGCGGAATGCCGTAGCGAAGAATTTTGCAGAACCTTCTGGCTCGTCACCGGCACTAAATCCACCTGGGAACATAATAATCTGAGATTCATTGATGGCTTTTTCAAAAGCATCTACGGATTCTCTAATATCCTGCTCGTTCTGGTTTCTAAATACCTGTGTGATTACTTCTGCTCCTGCCTTTTCAAAGGCTCTCTTGGAATCATACTCACAGTTTGTTCCTGGGAACACTGGAATAAATACCTTTGGCACTGCAATACGGTTCTTGGATACCATAATACCACCTTTTCTGTAGATTGATGTATCCAGTTCCTCTGTTTTTGCACCTGTGTTGGTTGGGAATACTTTTTCCAAAGGTTTGCACCATGCGCTGTATAATTCTTCTAATTCAATCACTTCATCTTTGTATTCTACCACTGGCTCTTCGATGACTTCTCCTAAGAACATGCTTGGAATCTCGATATGTTTAATGTCTCTTGGCTTAATTTCTGCCACGATAGCTCCATATGCCTTCGCTGTCAACTGTTCTAAACGAACATCCTCATCCAGACGGATACCGAATTGGTTACCGAAACTCATCTTCGCCAGAGCTTCTAATGTTCCGCCAAAGCCTACAGCGTATGCTGACTGGATATAGCCCTTCTTCATCATCTTATGGATCTGTTTGTAGGTCTTCATAGCGTCCTCATAAACAGGTTTTCCATATTTATCATAAGGAATACAGAAACGAACAATCTTATTGTCTGCTTTTTTAAATTCCGGTGTTACGATATTCTTCGCGTTTGTCACATCTACTGCAAAAGATACTAAGGTTGGTGGCACATCAATGTCGTTAAAGGAACCGGACATAGAGTCTTTTCCACCGATAGAGCCAAGTCCAAAGCCCATCTGTGCATCATAGGCACCGAGAAGCGCTGCAAATGGTTTACCCCAGCGTTTTGGATCTGTGCCAAGTTTTTCAAAGTATTCCTGGAAAGTAAAATGAATCTTCTTATAGTCTCCACCTGCTGCCACAATCTTTGCGATAGAATGAAGTACTGCATAGATTGCACCATGATATGGGCTCCAGGAAGATAAGTATGGATCAAAACCATAACTCATCATAGTTACCGTATCTGTCTCACCCTTTAAAGTAGGCACTTTCGCGATCATCGTCTGAATTGGAGTTGTCTGATATTTTCCACCATATGGCATGGTTACGGTACCTGCGCCGATGGAACTGTCAAACATCTCCACAAGTCCCTGTTTGGAGCATACATTCAGATCTTCCATAATGCGGATCCAGTTCTCTTTTAATGTGCCGTCCACATCTTCTGCTGCCTCAAAATAGTCTTTCTTTTCATCCGGCATTTCTACTACAACATCTGTTTCCTGATGGGCACCGTTGGTGTCTAAGAAAGCACGGGAAAGATTTACGATTTCTTTTCCTCTCCAGGACATAACCAGACGTTTTTCCTCGGTTACCTCCGCTACAGTAACGGACTCTAAGTTTTCTTCTGCCGCATATGCCATAAATTTCTCTACATTTTCTGGAGAAACTACCACTGCCATACGCTCCTGAGATTCAGAAATAGCCAGCTCTGTTCCATCCAGACCTGCATATTTCTTTGGTACCTTATCCAGATCAATTATAAGACCATCTGCCAATTCACCGATGGCAACAGACACACCGCCTGCACCAAAGTCATTACATTTTTTGATCAATCGGCTTACTTCCGGGCGACGGAACAATCTTTGAATCTTACGTTCTGTTGGTGGGTTACCCTTCTGTACTTCTGCACCACAAGTATCGATGGATTCTTCTGTGTGTGCCTTGGAGGAACCGGTTGCACCACCACATCCATCACGACCGGTACGGCCGCCTAATAAAATAATGATATCTCCTGGATCGGAGCTTTCACGAATGACATTTTCTCTTGGAGCAGCACCCATAACGGCACCAATCTCCATACGTTTTGCCACATAGTCTGGATGGTACACTTCGTCTACCAGTCCTGTTGCAAGACCAATCTGGTTACCATAAGAACTGTAGCCGTCTGCAGCTCCTGTGGTTAATTTTTTCTGTGGCAGTTTGCCTGCTAAAGTCTCAGACAATGGACGGGTTGGATCAGCCGCACCAGTAACACGCATTGCCTGATATACATAGGAACGTCCAGAAAGTGGATCACGAATGGCACCACCGAGACATGTTGCGGCACCACCAAATGGTTCAATCTCTGTAGGATGGTTGTGGGTTTCGTTCTTGAAACTGATCAGCCATTCCTCTACTTCGCCGTCGATTTCCACTGGAACAACGATACTGCAGGCATTGATTTCCTCAGATTCTTCCATATCTGTGAGTTTTCCTTCCTGTCTCAGTTTTTTCATTCCCATCAACGCCAAATCCATCAAGCAGACAAATTTGTCCTTTCTGCCTGCATAGACGCTCTGTCTGTCTTCCAGATAATTCTTATAGGTATCTTCAATAGCTTTTTTGTAGAATCCAGATTCAAATTCTACATTTTTCAATTCTGTGGAGAAGGTAGTATGACGACAATGATCAGACCAGTATGTATCCAACACACGAATCTCCGTCATGGATGGATCTCTCTTCTCCTCTTCTCTATAGTAGTTCTGAATATGAAGAAAATCTTTAAATGTCATAGCAAGACCTAAAGAGCCATATAACTCGCTAAAGGCATCCTCTGCCATCTGGGAAAAGCCTTCCAAAATCTTAACATCTTCCGGTTCTTCAAACACAGTGATGAGAGTTTCTGGTTTTTCTTCCTCTGCCTCTCTGGAATCCACTGGGTTGATACAGTAAGCCTTAATACGGTCGAATTCTTCCTCTGTAAGTTTGCCTTCCAACACATAAGTAGTAGCGGTACGGATCACAGGATCTTCTGTCTCATTTAAAAGTTTTACACACTGCTGTGCAGAATCTGCTCTCTGATCAAACTGGCCAGGAAGGTATTCTATACTAAATACATGACTGTCTGCTGCCATTGGAAAATACTCCACATAGTAGTCATCTACCGGTGGCTCAGAAAATACAGTCACTAAAGCCTTATCCACTGTCTCCTCGGATACATTCTCCACGTCATAGCGGATCAGTACACGAACTTTAGAAATAGAGTCAATCGAAAGATAAGTCTTAATCTCTTCCAGTAATTCTTTTGCCTTAACGGCATAGTCAGTCTTTTTTTCTACATAAATTCTCTTAACGCTGCTCATTTTTTCCTCCATAATGTGCATCCTATCATAAATCAAAAATGCCCCGCAGATTCTCCTATTCTGCCTTCCATCTACTTTCAGATGAAAAGTCCTGAGAATCCTCAACATTCTAAAATATCATAGCATAGTTTTAATTTGCGTGGAAGATGTTTTTCAAAATACAGAAAAATGCCACAATTCGACAACAAAAAGTCATCGGATTATGGCATTTTTACTAGAAAGGTATTACCTTTATTTCAAAATAGACATTGCAATTTCAGAAGCAATGGCATCCAACGCCTCCAAATGATCTGGTTTTACAGAAGATTTGATGGATAGGGTTCCAGAAAGAATCTGACAATCCTTCAGCTCCTCCACAAATTTCGCCATCTGTCTTGCCGCCGCTGGACCCCAGGAACCGTTATCTAAAAAAGCAAAGGTACGATTTTTTAAACCATGGGATTTCAGTTCATGAAGGAAATGATCCATCAGCGGATAAATTCCTCCATTGTATGTGGTAGAGGCAAGGACGATATGACTATTTCGAAATGCCTCCGCAAGAAGCCAGGAAGTATCTGTACCAGATACATCGAAAAGTCTCACCTTCACCCCTTTTTCCGCCAGTTTAAAGGTGAGAATCTCTGCCATATTTTCGGTATTTCCATACATAGAAGCATATACCACCATAACCGCCTTCTCCTCCGGCTGATAACTGCTCCAGGTAAGATATTTATCTATAAAATAGCCTGGATTGCTTCTCCAAATTACCCCATGTAATGGACAAAGAATCTGAATATCCAAAGAAGCCGCTTTTTTCAGTACATTTTGCACCTGTACACCATATTTTCCACAGATATTGGTGTAGTATCTTCTCGCTTCATCGATCCAGTCTCTGTCAAAATCCACTTCATCGTCAAAAAGAGTTCCATTTACTGCTCCAAATGTGCCAAAACCATCGGCGGAGAACAGAACTTTATCATAACTGTCGTAGGTCATCATTACCTCCGGCCAATGAACCAATGGTGCCATCACAAAAGTCAATGTATGACGACCCAATTCTAAGGTATCCATCTCTTTTACCACTACAAAGCGACTTTCCTCCACATCCTCAAAAAACTGTTTAATCATTGGAACAGTCTTTGCATTTACCACCACTTTTGCTTCTTTATATTGATGCATAATATAGGAAATGTTTGCACAGTGATCCGGTTCCATATGCTGTACCACCAGATAATCTAAGTCTCTTCCTCCCAGTGCATACTTCACATTTTCTGCAAACTGCTTGCTGGCGCTCTGATCTGCCGTGTCCATCAGACAGGTTTTCTCGTCCAAAATAAGATATGAATTATAGGAAACTCCCTTTGTCATGGGATATAAATTTTCAAAGCGATGGATGCGTCGGTCATTCGCTCCCACCCAGACAATATCCTTCGTTATATTTCTCGTACAATGCATCTTTCTGTCTCCTTTCTTCCTGTTACATACAGTAAAATGTTTCTTTGTTTATTATACTACATTTTTTTCTTTTTCTATATTCTTAGATAAAAAAATATCGTTGTATGTTTTTCTTCCATGTTGTAAAATGTCTATCAGAACTAATGTACCAACAAGGAAATGGAGATATACTATGGAAAAAATAGCAAGTTTTACAGTAAATCATCTGGATCTTTTCCCAGGTGTCTATGTATCCCGCAAAGATCAGGTTGGCTCTGAAACCATCACCACCTTTGATCTTCGCATGACTGCACCAAACAGAGAACCTGTTATGAACACCGCTGAGATGCACACCATGGAGCATCTGGCTGCCACATGGCTTCGAAATGACGAAGAAATCAAAGATAAAGTGATCTACTTTGGTCCTATGGGCTGTCGCACTGGATTTTATCTCATCCTGGCAGGAGATTACACTTCCAAAGAAGCCCTTCCAATTGTAACAAAAACCTTCGAATTCATTCGAGATTTTGAGGGCGATGTTCCCGGCGCTTCCGCCAAGGATTGCGGTAACTACTTGGATATGAATCTTCCAATGGCAAAATATCTGGCAGGACAGTATCTGGATCGCGCCCTTTACTGTGCCGACGAAAATAACCTTACCTATCCAGCCTAATGGAATCCTAAGAATAATTTTGCTCCTTTCGACCATACTAGCTTATGAGAAAAAGTGATTGCCTTCGCTTTTTTCTCACCCTATCCGTTAGTATGGAACGAAAGGAGTTTTTTTATGAAAAACCAAAAGGGAATTTATCAGAGAGTGGCCTGTGCCTGCAGTGAATATGAACGAGACTACGATTTTCCAGGCAATCTCTACCATCTAAAAAATCACACCTGTTGTGGAGACCAAAAACCGAGCTGTCTCCTTTGCAAACATTTCAAAAAGGAACACTGCGAGTTGGATCTCTACGATAAAATCGCAGAGCGCATTGGGGATTTTATTTAAATTTCTGGCACACCTTTCACAACCGCAGATTTTTTCCAGAAATCTCACCTAGCTTCTGCCCATAGTGAAACAAATTTCTGTATCTCTCTGAGCAAAACTCTCAACTAAAAAAGCCGCAAACACTCCCCTGTCTGCGGCTTTTGTTATTCTTTTCTTTAAGCAAAGATCGGTGCAACCTGTGCCCAGATTGCCTCAGAAAGGCTCTCCACGCTCTGGTCTGCATTGATCACTGCTACCTGTTCGGAATCTTTTAGCTTTTCGAAAGCTTCATAATATTTGTCCCTTGTATTTTTCAGATTGTCCAGCTTCTCATAGATCTCAAAATCGGTTCTGTTCTTGCTGATTCTTGCAAAGCTCACCTCCGGCTCTAAGTCCAGAAATAAATGAAGATCCGGTCTCAACGCCTCAGCACAGACAGAATTTGCCATAATGACATAATCTAATGGCAGATGTGCCCCCTGATACGCATAGGAAGAAAAATAATATCGATCTGAGATCACTGTAAATCCCTCTTCCAGCTTTTTCAGCATACCGTTATAGCTATTTTTGATGTGATCCATGCGGTCCGCCACATACATGGCTGCGATGGTCTCCTGACATGCTTCCAAACGCCCCGTCATAATATTGTGAAGCATGGAACCGTAAGGACCATCGGTAGGTTCTCTCGTCAAATAAACAGGAATTCCCATCTCCTCCAGTCTCTTCTGTAACAACTGAATCTGAGTGCTTTTCCCGCTGCCATCAATTCCCTCAAATACAATAAATCTACCTTTGTTCTTCTCTGTCATGGTTACCCCCACAGATCTTCTTTGTATACGCCTTTGGCGATAAGATCCTGAAAAGCCTGCACAACGGCTTCTTTATCTTCTTTGTAAGTTACACCAAACCATTTGTCCTCTGTTGGAAGAATCTTTACAGTGGCATCCCCGGATTTGATAAGATTGTCCACTACACCAGGAAGAAGGTATTCCTTTTTGATGTCTCCCTCTGGCACAGATTTTAAGAAATCCACAAAGCCTTTTTCCAGTTCATCAATGAAATCTGGTGTGAATCCCCACATATTCATGGAAACTAAAGATTCCTTTGTGATCTCAACATCAGATCCGTTGTCCTCGTGGTCAATGGAGCCGTCCTCTGCTTCCTTTAAGCCTCCAGTCTCCACAACGGTAGCAAGACATCCCTCTTCGTCTGACTGACAGATTCCGCGGGTTACTGTTCCGTTCTCACTTAATGTATTGCCAAGGATAAATCCTGCCATACAAAAATCATATTTGCCTCGTTCTTCCTTTGACTGGGCATTCATCAGATATTCGTAGATTTTCTTAAATCCTGTTTTTCCATAGTAATCGTCTGCATTGATTACCACAAATGGTTCATTTACGATGCCCTTACAGGAAAGGATTGCCTGACCAGTACCCCAAGGTTTCTTGCGTTCTTCCAATGCTGTAAATCCCTCTGGAAGATTGTCAATCTCCTGGAATGCATAGTCCACATCAATGACCTTCTCGATGCGGTTTCCGATAATCTCCTTAAAATCCTTCTCCAAATCCTTGCGGATAATAAATACTACTTTATTAAACCCAGCTTCCTTTGCATCATGGATGGAATAGTCCATGATAATCTCTCCGCTTGGTCCCATTGGTTCTAACTGTTTAATTCCACCGCCAAAACGACTGCCAATTCCCGCCGCCATTACGACTAATGTTGCATTACTCATTATTCTATCACTCCCTTTATTTTTTGCTGTTGCATTTTATCAAACTGTAGACATAGTTCTGTGGTGAGTATACCATTTTGGTGTATCTATTTCAAGCAATAGAATGACAAACCACAGAAATCCTTCTCTATAAAAGAAGATTAATGCTTGTATCTAAAAAGCAACTGTGATAAAATATGACCGTTTATGGACGAAATCAAGAACAAAAGGGGTTGTAATGCCTTTCCTTATAAGGCCTTACTCTTTTTGACAGTACTGAAAATATAGAAAGAAGGATTTTATGAAGATTTCAAGAGAAGATATCCGTAACATAGCAATTATCGCCCACGTTGACCACGGAAAGACAACTCTGGTAGATGAGCTGTTAAAACAGAGCGGTGTATTCCGCGCTCATCAGGAAGTGGCAGAACGTGTCATGGACTCCAACGACATCGAGCGTGAACGTGGTATTACTATTTTATCCAAAAATACAGCCGTTACCTATGACGGTGTTAAGATCAATATTATCGATACCCCAGGTCATGCGGACTTTGGTGGTGAAGTAGAGCGTGTTTTAAAAATGGTGGACGGTGTTGTCCTGGTGGTAGATGCCTTCGAAGGTCCAATGCCACAGACAAAGTTCGTATTAAAGAAAGCCTTAGAACTTTCTCATCCAGTTATCGTCTGCATCAATAAGATTGACCGTCCAGAAGCCCGCCCAGAGGAAGTAATGGATGAGGTTTTGGAACTGTTCTTAGAATTAGATGCAGATGACGACCAGTTAGAAAGCCCATTTGTCTATGCCTCCGCAAAGGCTGGTATTGCCATGCTGGAGATTGGCGAGGAAGGCTCTGATATGAAGCCTCTCTTTGAGACCATCATCAACCACATTCCTGCTCCAACGGGAGATCCAGACGAGGCTACTCAGGTACTGATCAGTACCATCGACTACAACGAATACGTTGGTCGTATCGGTGTAGGTAAAGTGGACAACGGTTCTATCAAGGTAAACCAGGAATGTGTAATCGTCAACGCACATGATCCAGAAAAGAGCAAAAAAGTCAAAATTAGCAAATTATATGAATTCGACGGATTAAATAAAGTAGAAGTGGATTCCGCCGGCATCGGTTCCATCGTTGCCATCTCCGGTATTGCCGATATTCACATCGGTGACACCATCTGTTCCCCAGAGAAACCGGAAGCCATTCCTTTCCAGAAGATTTCCGAACCTACCATCGCCATGAATTTCCTTGTAAATGACAGCCCTCTTGCTGGACAGGAAGGTCAGTATGTAACCAGCCGTCATTTAAGAGAACGTCTTTTCCGCGAATTAAACACAGACGTAAGTTTGCGTGTGGAAGAAACAGACGATATGGACTGCTTCAAAGTTTCCGGCCGTGGAGAACTTCATCTTTCTGTTTTAATTGAGAACATGCGCCGCGAAGGCTACGAATTTGCCGTTAGTAAGGCGGAAGTACTCTACAAGACAGACGAAAATGGCAAAAAGACAGAACCGATGGAGCTTGCCTACATCGATGTACCGGACGAATTTTCCGGCGCCGTTATTGAGAAGTTAAGCCAGAGAAAAGGGGAACTTCGCAATATGTCCATGAACGGCAGCGGTTCCACCCGTTTGGAATTCTCCATTCCATCCCGTGGACTGATTGGATACCGCGGAGAATTTATGACAGATACCAAGGGAAATGGTATTATGAATACCATCTTCGACGGTTATGGCCCATACAAGGGAGATATGCAGTACAGAAAACAGGGTTCCCTCATCGCCTTCGAATCTGGCGAGACAGTAACCTACGGTCTCTTCGCTGCACAGGAACGTGGAACGCTCTTCGTGGGACCTGGCGAAAAAGTTTACTCCGGTATGGTTGTTGGTCAGAGTGCCAAGACAGAAGATATTGAATTTAACGTATGTAAGACAAAAAAACTTACAAACACTCGTGCCTCCGGTTCTGACGATGCCTTAAAGCTCTCTCCTCCAAGAATTCTTTCTCTGGAACAGTCCTTGGAATTTATCGACACAGATGAGCTTTTAGAAATTACACCAGAAAGCATCCGTATCCGTAAAAAGATCTTAGATCCTACTTTACGTTACCGCGCAAAACGTAACGCTAGTAACTAAAGCTGGAAACTAAAAATAACCTTTCAATATAAAAGGATAGTATCATTCCATTTTTGATACTATCCTTTTTCTATATGATCTCGATTATTTTATTGTCTTCTCCTAGAAAATTAGCAGTTCTCCCTCTACCATACCAAAAACCACTTCTTCCCCCGGCTCCAGTGCAATTCTTCCGCAGGTTACTTCCACCATTTTCTTTTGTACCAGCTCCAAATCTCCTGCTGGAATTAATATCTCCATCTTCACCCGATCTTCATAAACCGTATCCTTGATATAGACTCCCAATTCTGCCAATTGATACTGTACTTTTCCAAGATCCGTATAATCCATATCCAACGAACAGAGACAGCCTGCATTTTTCTCCACCACGGAACAGTTGGAAAGTCCTTCTTGCACCGCCTGGGTGTATGCTCGCACCAATCCTCCGGTCCCCAGCAATGTACCACCAAAATATCGAGTCACCACCACCGCCACATTGTGCAGTTCTCGTCCAAGAAGTACCTCCAACATAGGCTTTCCTGCGGTTCCACTTGGCTCTCCATCGTCACTGCAGCGACTCAGAGGCATATCCACCCCCACCGTAAAGGCGTGACAGTTGTGTCTGGCATCCCAATATTTCTTCTTCATCTTCTCAATAAAGGCTTCTGCCTCCTCCACCGTCTCTACCGGCTCTATGGTGGCAATAAAACGGGATTTTTTCTCTATAATTACCCCTTCGCCCCCTTCGAAAAGGGCAAGGTATTTTTCCTTTTTCATACTGTTCTCCTTATTGTTTCCTGTTTTCTGGTTTTGGCAACCTATTTCAATTTTCTCCAGTTGTCCTATATTCCTTTTCATTATAAACGATTTTTTATTTTATGGAACTCTTTTTTCTAGAAAGACATAAGATATACTGTGATAATGAATTTGGAGGTACTCCAATATGAGTGATTTAGCTGCTACAAACTGTCAGACATCCTGCAACAACGGCTGTGGATGCGGCAACAATTCCTGTCTTTGGATTATTCTTCTTCTCCTTTGCTGCGGCAACGGAACATCCAGCTTTGGCGGTGACGGATGCGGATGCGAAAGTCTGATCTGGATTTTATTACTTCTTTGCTTCTGTGGCAATAACTCCAACGGCTGTGGTCTCAGCAGCATTGGATGTGGATGCGGCTGCTAATACGGCACCATTTTCTTTCGTATTATAACCTCATCTTATTTTGAGGCACAAAAAACCCCGGTATTAAAACCGGGGTCATTTTTTAGTCATTGCTGCTTTCAATGCCGTTCTCGTCTTCTTCTGTTAAGATTTCGCCGTCCATCACTTTCTGCATTACATTATCGATGTACTCTACTGTGCTGTAGTTTGGCTCCATAACATATAAGGACTTTCCTGTGTAGGAGTAGCAGTATCCTCTGGTTCCCTTACCATCCGCAGCCAGGGAAACGATATTCCACTCTGCACCATCGCTAAGCTGCATTTTTACCAGACTCTTCAACTGATCATCTGTCATATTTGTCTGGATACATCCGCCAACGGCTTCCATAATGTCGCCGTAATTTGCCAATACAGATGGGGAAGTTACCTTGTTGATAATCGCTTTGATTACCTGCTGCTGATTCTTACCACGCTGTCTCTCGCCACCTGGTACATTTTTACGATCTCTGGCAAACCAAAGTGCCTCTGCACCGTTCATGTCATTGTAACCCTTATCATAGTGATAATGAGGTGCTAACCAAGTACTGAAGGAGTATTTGGAGTAAACGGTAATGCCGCCAATGGCATCGATAATATCCTGTACACCGCTAAAGTTTACGCGAACATAGTAGTCTACATCAATGCCGCCGTATAATTCAGATAAAGTAGCCATAGATGTATCTACACCGTAGATACCAGCATGAGTCAACTTATCCTTAGCTCCTCCTGATACACCAGGAATCTCTACATAGT
>CAYLUV010000012.1:0-23603 GCA_964386955.1 uncultured Lachnospiraceae bacterium | reverse complement strand
GTTCGAATCCCCGATGTCTCATGAATGAAAGAGGAATTCTCGAAAGAGAGTTCCTTTTTTTGCGTGTATGAATAATTTATAAAAATTATGTATAAAAAATCAGATTTATTGTATAAAAAAAACATTGATTTTATCACTTTGATGTAGTAATATGGGAAACAAGAGATTCAGGTACCCGAAAGGGAATACCTATTTTCCGTATACACTACTTGTGAAGGAGGATATAGATATGAAAAAAGTAGTTAGTATGTTATTAGTTCTTGCTATGGCAGCATCTTGTTTAGTAGGATGTGGCGGATCAGGAGACAGTGCAAAATCCGGAGAAAAGAAAGATGCATTTTACATTGGTGGAATCGGACCTACCACAGGTGATGCAGCTATTTATGGTAATGCGGTTAAAAATGGTGCGCAGATTGCAGTAGACGAGATTAATGCAGCAGGTGGAATCAACGGTGTTCAGATTGAATACAATTTCCAGGATGACCAGGCAGATGCGGAAAAAGCAGTAAACGCTTACAACACATTAAAAGACTGGGGTATGCAGCTCTCTATGGGATGTACAACAACAGATTCATGTGTAGCAGTTGCAGCAAAGACAGCAGAAGATAATATGTTCTTATTAACACCAAGTGCATCTTCTGTAGACGTTATCGCAGCAGACAATGCCTTCCAGGTATGCTTCACAGATCCTAACCAGGGATATGCATCCGCTCGTTATATTGGTGAAAACAAATTAGCCACAAAGGTTGGTATTATCTACGATAGCTCTAACGTATATTCTTCTGGCATCAAAGATAAATTCGTAGAAGAAGCAGCAAATCAGCCATTCGAAATCGTTTCTGATGAAGCATTTACAGCAGATTCTAAGACAGATTTCCAGACACAGCTTCAGAAAGCAAAAGATGCCGGTGCAGAATTAATGTTCCTTCCTATCTACTATCAGGAAGCATCTATTATCTTAAAACAGGCAGATACTATGGGATATGCTCCAGTATTTTTCGGTTGCGACGGTATGGACGGTATCCTTACATTAGAAAACTTCGATAAATCTTTAGCAGAAGGTTTAATGCTCTTAACACCATTCTCCGCTGACGCAGAAGATGAAGCTACAAAAGCATTCGTATCTACATACAAAGAAAAATATGGCGATACACCAAACCAGTTTGCAGCAGATGCATACGATGTAATCTACACAATGAAAGCAGCCCTTGAAAAAGCTGGCGCAACACCAGATATGGATGCCGCTGCAATCTGTGATGCTGTAAAAGCAGCAATGACAGAAATTACAGTACAGGGTATCACAGGTGGTGAAGACGGATTAACATGGACAGCTACCGGTGAAGTAACAAAAGCTCCTAAAGCTGTTAAGATTGAAAATGGCGTATATGTAGGTATGTAATATTACTTCATAAAAATGAATGAGATTATAAATGGGTTGTCAACACGACAGCCCATTTTCCGTATGAAGGGTTACAAAAATACTTAAGATATTCTTAACTTTCAGTGGAAAAAACGAAGGCTATCGTGTAAAATATATAAAATAGGGGTTTTTTAAAAACCTTCCTCAAAAGGTAAGTGTTTCGAACTGTATAATGGCAATTGTATGATTCGAAATGCTTACTGAGAGGTCTAAAATTTATGAGAAAGAGGTGTTGAAATGAGTTTCTTAACTTATTTGATCAACGGCATCAGTCTGGGCAGTGTCTATGCATTGATTGCACTTGGATATACTATGGTATACGGTATTGCAAAAATGTTGAACTTTGCTCATGGCGATGTAATTATGATTGGCTGTTACATCGTGTTTACTATGATGAGCGGTATGGGAATGAATCCCCTTGTTAGTATCGTTGCAGCTGTAGCGGGATGTACCCTTCTTGGTGTAGTGATTGAGAAAATTGCTTACAAACCACTTAGAAATGCATCAAAACTTGCAGTTTTGATTACTGCCATCGGTGTAAGTTATTTTCTTCAGAATGCAGCATTGCTTATTTTTGGAGCAGATACCAAATCATTTACATCTGTAGTAGCTATGGAATCTGTTAGTTTAGCTGGTGGAGAATTACAGATTACAGGTGTGACAATCGTGACTGTAGTGGCCTGTGTGATTATTATGGTAGGTCTTATGGCATTTACCAAAAAGACAAAAGCAGGACAGGCTATGATCGCTGTATCTGAGGATAAAGAAGCAGCGCAGCTTATGGGTATCAATGTAAATCAGACCATTTCCCTTACCTTTGCCATTGGTTCTGCTTTAGCGGCAATCGCAGGTGTACTGCTTTGTTCCGCTTATCCAACCTTATCTCCTTATACTGGTTCTATGCCTGGTATTAAAGCCTTTACGGCGGCAGTATTTGGCGGTATTGGTTCTATTCCGGGAGCATTTGTGGGCGGTATCTTACTTGGTATTATCGAGATTTTAGGAAGAGCCTATATTTCTTCCCAGTTATCCGATGCTATCGTATTTGCGGTACTGATCGTTGTGCTTTTAGTAAAACCGACCGGAATTATGGGCAAACAGATTCATGAGAAAGTGTAGGTGAGAAAGATTATGAAAAAAACATCCTTTGGAAATATGAAAAAGACAACAAAAAATAATCTGATTACATACGCTATGGTAATTGCTGTCTATCTTATCGTACAGACAATGGTATCCATGGGGATGGTATCCAGTTTATTGCAGGGTATTTTAGTGCCAGTATGTGTCTACTCTATCGTTGCAATCGGATTAAACCTCTGCGTTGGATATTTGGGAGAACTTAGTTTGGGACACGCAGGCTTTATGTGTGTAGGTGCATTTTCCAGCGCATTTTTTACAAAATGTATGGTAAATACTGGAATGAATGAGACTCTTCGTTTTATCCTTGCCATTGTAGTGGGAACTTTGACAGCGGCATTTTTTGGATTTTTAATCGGAATCCCGGTACTTCGTCTTCAGGGTGACTACTTAGCAATCGTAACCCTTGCCTTTGGTGAGATTATTAAAAACGTCATCAATGCCGTGTATGTTGGAAAAGACAGTAGCGGATTTCATTTTTCTATGAAAAATGAGGCAGCTTTAAATCTTTCCGAAGATGGACAGGTGATCATCAGCGGTGCAAAGGGTATTATTGGAACACCAAGCCAGTCTACCTTCCTTGTAGGTGTGATCGTTATCTTAATCAGTTTATTTGTAGTATATCATCTGGTAGATTCCAGAAGCGGCCGTGCCATTATGGCGATTCGTGACAACCGTATTGCGGCGGAATCTGTAGGTATTAACATTACGAAATATAAATTATTGGCATTTTCTATCTCTGCAGCTATTGCGGGAGCGGGCGGTGTGCTTTATGCCCACAACCTGTATACTCTCTCCGCAAAACCGGCAAACTTCGGATACAACATGTCCATTATGCTTCTGGTATATGTAGTTCTCGGAGGTATGGGAAGTTTCCGTGGTTCCATCATTGCGGCAACCCTTCTTACTTTATTGCCAGAACTTCTTCGAGGTCTTGCAGAGTACAGAATGTTGATCTACGCTATCGTACTGATCGCTATGATGCTCTTTAACTGGGCGCCAAAGGCAATCGAGTGGAGACAGCGTGTGTTTGCTAAGGGAAAAAATAAGAAGGAGGTACAGTAGGTATGGCTATGTTAGAAGTAAAAAATCTGGGTATCTCTTTCGGTGGACTTCGTGCGGTAAACCGTTTTGAAGTGGAGATTGAAAAGAAACAGCTTTACGGTCTTATTGGACCAAACGGTGCTGGAAAGACCACTATTTTTAATATGCTCACTGGTGTGTACAAACCAGATGAGGGAATCATCAAATTAGATGGTGAAAATCTTGTAGGAAAGAGTACCATCGAAATCAATAAAGCGGGAATTGCAAGAACATTCCAGAATATTCGTTTATTTAAAGAGTTATCTGTATTAGATAACGTAAAGGTAGGTCTTCACAATCATCACAGCTATTCTACTTTCACCGGTATTTTGAGACTTCCAAAATACAGAAAAATAGAAAAAGAGATGGATGAAAAAGCCATGGAGCTTTTGACGGTATTTGGTTTGGCAGATAAAGCAGATGTGCTGGCTTCCAACCTTCCTTATGGAGAGCAGAGAAAATTGGAAATTGCCCGAGCACTTGCCACAGAACCAAAACTTCTTTTGCTGGATGAGCCAGCAGCAGGTATGAATCCAAATGAGACAAAGGAACTGATGGATACCATTCGATTTGTAAGAGATGAGTTTGACATGACCATTCTTCTGATTGAACACGATATGAAACTGGTTTCTGGTATCTGTGAAGAACTTACTGTTCTTAACTTTGGTCAGGTTCTGACTCAAGGTGAGACAAGTGAAGTATTAAATAACCCAGAAGTTATCAAGGCATATCTTGGGGAATAGGAGGAAATGGCTTTATGGCAATGCTTGAAATAAAAGATCTGGAAGTATATTACGGCATGATTCAGGCAATCAAGGGTATTTCCTTTGATGTAAACGAAGGAGAGGTTATAGCACTGATCGGTTCTAACGGAGCCGGAAAGACTACAACTCTTCAGACAATCACCGGTATGCTTCAGGCGAAAAAGGGACAGGTTTTATTTGAAGGAACGGATATTACAAAGATTCCGGGACATAAGATCGTGTCCATGGGAATGGCACATGTACCAGAGGGACGTCGTGTATTCTCCCAGTTAAGTGTGTATGAAAACCTGAAAATGGGAGCTTACACAAGAAAAGATAAAAATGAGATTGCAGAGACATTAAAGAAAGTGTATGAACATTTTCCTAGATTAGAGGAAAGAAAAAATCAGTTGGCAGGAACCTTATCTGGTGGAGAACAGCAGATGCTTGCTATGGGACGCGCTTTGATGTCAAAACCTAGAATCATTCTGATGGATGAACCATCTATGGGACTTTCTCCAATCTTTGTAGAAGAGATTTTCAAAATTATCAAGGAAATCTCTGCATCAGGCACTACTGTATTATTGGTAGAGCAGAATGCGAAAAAGGCGTTATCCATTGCGGACCGAGCATATGTATTAGAGACAGGAAATATCGTATTAAGCGGCGATGCAAAAGAGCTTATGAATGATGAATCTATTAAGAAAGCATATTTAGGAGAGTAAGAGTATGGATAAGAAATTAGTAATTACCATTGCTAGAAGTTACGGAAGCGGCGGAAGAACCCTCGGAAAACTTTTGGCAGAGGAACTTGGAATTCCTTGTTATGATAGAGAACTGATTCGTATGGCTTCTGAAAAGAGCGGAATCAATGAAGCGTTGTTTGGAAGAGTAGACGAAAAAGCGAAAAATAGACCATTTTTCCGTGGAAGCAGAAAAATCTACAGCGGAGAGATTCTTCCACCGGACAGCAAGGATTATCTGTCTGATTACAACTTATTTAATGTGCAGGCACAGGTAATGAAGGAATTGGCGGAGAAGGAATCTTGCGTCATCATTGGACGTGCAGCAGATTTCGTGCTGAAGGATTATGACAATGTAATCAAACTGTTCTTCTACGCACCGAAGGAGGACTGTATTGCCCGTGTTATGGAACAGTGTGGCGGAACAGCCCAGGAAGTGGAAGCGAAGATTAATATGATTGACAAATTCCGTTCTGATTACTGTAAGAAACATACAGGAAGAGATTGGAATGACGCTAGAAACTATGATTTCTGCTTAAATACCACCAGCATGAGCTATGAAAAGCTGATTCAAGTGGTAAAAGCCTATATCAATATCTAAAAATTTTAAAAAGAATAGGATTTCCTCATAGAATAGGATAAATAAAAAAGAAGCAAATCCCATACGGAAATGCTTCTTTTTTTATCTTATTATAATGATTAATGATAACGAACTGCTTTTACTGGTGTACGGTAATTGTAACTGTAAGTTACGATACCATCTTTTTCATTACTTGCATTGATTATGCGTCCATTGCCCATGTAGATACCAACGTGGTTTACGGTGCCACTGCTGTTGGCGTAGAAGAGAAGATCTCCTGCCTGGATATTGGAAATAGCAATGGTTTTTCCACTCTTAGATTGTGCAGAAGAAGTACGTGGGATGCTGATTCCAAAATATTTAAATACGGATTGTGTAAATCCAGAACAATCACAGCCGTTGGTGAGGCTTGTACCGCCGTAAACGTAACGGTTTCCAAGGAACTGTTTCGCATAATCAACAATTTTGTTTCCATTTATATTAGTAGCAGTAGAATTGGAAATAAAATCTTTTATATTATCCTCAGGTTCTGGTCCGGAAACAGAGTAGAAAACAGGGTCTTTAAAGATATACTTGATAGTTAAGTAAGTTTTCTTGAGATAACCAGTTTTTCCTTTAAAACTGATGGCTGCCCACTGTGCCGTTTCTTTCTTTAAAGTGTAGGTAGAACCTTTTGTAGCTCCGCCCAGTCTTGTAGAGGAGGTAGATGCTTTGGCTCGTACGTTCATATTGGCATTCAGTGTAACGGATTTTTTGAGTCCTAACTTTTTAGCATAGGGTTCTACCTTGCTGCCGGTGTAATAGAGGTCATCTCTTATGTAACCAAAATGGCTTCCAAATTGGATCTTTGCCCAGTTACCACTCTTAGATACAATCTTAGCGCTGGCACCTGGCTCCATATATCCAACTACATCGGAGGAAGTGGAGGCATTCGCGCGAATATTTAGGCGTTTGCCGGAATCGACACAACATACAGCCACATCTTTGTACTCGTTGGTTGAAGCGGTAGAAGAAGTGGAGGAAGAAGCAGAACCGTAACTTTCCGCTGTTCCGAGATCATAACTCCAGGTAGTGTATTGTTTTAATACATAACCAGTACCGTCTTTTGCTTTGATCTTCGCCCATTTGGCTGTTTCGCTGATGACAGAATATACTTCGTTCTTGCTCACTCCTGCCACAACGCTGGAGGATGTGGATGCCTTGGCACGAACATTCAATGATCGTGCGGTGATTTTAACCTTCTTGCTAAAATTATTCTTTTTAGCAAAACTTTCTAACTTTGCACCGGATAATACATTACTCTTTTTTACATAGCCAGTGATGTTGCCGGATTTAATCTTGTACCAAGTGGATTCTTTTTTTACAATGGTAGCTCCATCCCCTTTGGAAAATTTACCAATCTTAGCAGAACTCGTGCTTTTGGATTTACGAATATAGATAAAAGTCTTTGTGTTAGGGGTTACAATATTCTTGTAGGGAGAAGTTGCTGCTTCTGTGACTGGTGCGTTTCCCGTATAAATGAAGCATCCCAGCAGTACAAAAAGTGCTGTTAACAGGATACTGGTTCTTTTGTGGAAAACCAAAAAAATCGCCTCCTTTGTTGTTGATAAAATAATTCTCACATAGATGTTAACATTATAACATGATTGTTACAGAATTTTAAGTGAAAAATAGTGGAAATTTTTTAGAAGTATGAATAAATATTTTCAAAATAAACTGGAAAAAACAGTGGAATAACTATATAATAAAACAGAGGTAGAAGGGGGAGAAAATGATGGCTCAATTTAAAGATATTATCGGACACGAAAAAATCATAGATCATTTTCAGACAGCAATGAAAACTGGACAGGTTTCCCATGCCTATATACTGGAAGGAGAAATTGGAAGCGGCAAAAAGATGTTAGCCAACGCCTTTGCAAAGGCCTTACAGTGCGAGGGTGGTCAGGAAGAAAGCTGCGGAACTTGTCATAGCTGTATGATGGCAGATTCCAACAATCATCCGGACATTATCTGGGTGACCCACGAAAAGCCAGCGACCATTTCTGTTGCAGATATCCGCACACAGATTAATGGAGATATTGGCATTAAGCCATATAGCGGAAAATATAAGATATATATTGTAGATCAGGCGGAAAAGATGAATGAACAGGCGCAGAATGCCCTTTTAAAGACCATCGAGGAGCCGCCGGCTTATGCGGTGATTATTCTTCTTGCCAGCAATACAGGAAGATTTTTGCCAACGATTTTATCAAGATGTATTACTTTCTCTTTAAAACCAGTGGAGGAAGAGAAGATTGTGGAATATGTGATGGCACACACAGCCCTTTCCAGACCGGAAGCAGAGTTTTGTGCCGGTTATTCTATGGGAAATCTGGGAAAAGCCATGTTACTTGCCACCAGTGAGCTTCGAATGGAGATGAAGAAGGAATGTGTACATTTCTTATCTTATATCCATGAGATGGAGATCTATGAGGTAATTGGTTATATTAAAGAGGTAGGAAAATACAAGGATGAGATTATAGAATTTTTGGATATGCTGATGATTTGGTTCCATGACATTTTGGTTATCAAGACCACTAGAACACCGGATCGGGTAGTATTCAAAGAATATTACGGCACCTTAGATAAGATGGCAGTGCAGATGTCATATGAACAGATTCAAGAGATTTTGTATGCATTTGATAAGGTGAAGAATCGTTTAAGAGCCAACGTAAATTTTGATGTAGCGTTAGAGCTTTTGTTATTGACAATAAAGGAGAACATTATATGGTAGATGTGATTGGAGTTCGCTTCCGTCCAAATGGCAAGATTTACTATTTTGCACCAGGTACGTTTGAGATTGAAGTGGGACAAAACGTCATTGTAGAGACTGCTAGAGGGGTGGAATATGGTTCTGTCGTTCTTGGCAAGCGACAGATTACAGAGGAGAGAATAATCTCTACATTAAAACCGGTGATCCGCATCGCCACAGAAGATGATGTGAGAAAACAGGAAGAGAATAAGAAAAAGAGCAAGGAAGCTTTCAACATTTGTATGGAGAAGATTCCAAAACATGGTCTGAAGATGAAACTCATCGATTGTGAGTATACTTTTGACAACAATAAACTGTTGTTTTATTTTACAGCGGATGGTCGTGTAGACTTTAGAGAGCTGGTAAAAGATTTGGCTTCTGTATTTAAGACACGTATTGAACTTCGTCAGATTGGTGTGCGTGATGAGACGAAGATTATGGGAGGTATTGGCATTTGTGGAAGAAAGCTCTGCTGTCATTCCCATTTATCTGAGTTTGTGCCTGTGTCCATTAAGATGGCAAAGGAACAGAATCTTTCTTTGAATCCGACGAAGATTTCCGGTGTATGCGGTAGATTGATGTGCTGTCTCAAAAATGAGCAGGATACTTACGAGTATCTGAACAGCAAATTGCCAGCAGTAGGTGATTTTGTAAGAACAAACGATGGCATGAAGGGAACCGTACACAGTGTCAGTGTTCTTCGCCAGAAAGTAAAGGTAGTTGTAACCAACGAGAAGGACGAAAAGGAAATCAGAGAATATCTCTTAGATGAACTTTCTTTCAAGACAAGAAGAAAGAGAGAACATATTCAGATGGACGAAGAATTGAAGGCGTTGGAAGAGCTGGAGAAAAGGGAAGGAAAATCAAAATTAGTATGATGGAAGAACTTTTACCGGGAGAAAGAATAGATGAACTTCACCGGAAAGGGTATCGCATTATTCAAAAGACAGACGGTTTTTGTTTTGGAATGGATGCTGTGTTGCTTTCTGATTTTGCAAAAGCAGGAAAAAAAGATCGGATTCTCGATATGGGAACTGGAACCGGCATTCTTCCAATCTTAATGGAAGGCCGCGGCAGCGGTGGACATTTTACCGGACTAGAAATACAAGAAGAGTTTGCTTCCATGGCGGGAAGAAGTGTAGCTTTAAATGGTCAGACAGACAAGATTTCTATTGTCTGCGGCGATATAAAGGAGGCTTCTTCTCTTTTTGGTTGTGACAGTTTTGATGTGGTGGTATCCAATCCCCCTTATATGGTGGCGGATCACGGAATGACCAACGAAGACGAGAGAAAGACCATAGCGCGCCATGAAGTAAAGTGCGATCTTTCCGATTTGCTGCGGGAGACGAAGAAAGTCCTAAAACAAAAAGGACGTTTTTATATGGTACATAGAACCTACCGCATGGCAGAAATTTTGCATTTGATGGTGGAGTACGGATTGGAACCAAAGAGAATCCGTATGGTACATCCCTTTATAAATAAAGAACCAAATATTTTTTTGGTGGAGGCTATGAAGGGAGCCAAATCAAGAATCAAGGTGGAACCGCCGTTGATTGTATACAAGGAACCGGGGGTATACACGGAAGAGATATACGATATTTACGGTTATGATATGGAAAAGTAGAGGAAAACTATGGCAGGACAGTTATACTTATGCGCAACGCCCATTGGGAATTTGGAGGATATGACTTTTCGTGCTATTCGCACGTTAAAAGAGGTAGATCTCATCGCGGCGGAGGACACAAGAAACAGTATCAAACTCTTGAATCACTTTGAGATTAAGACGAAAATGACCAGTTATCACGAATTTAATAAGGTGGAGAAAGCCCGTTATCTGGTGGAAAAAATGCAGGAAGGCCTCAATGTAGCAGTAATCACAGATGCGGGAACACCGGGAATTTCTGATCCGGGAGAGGAACTGGTAAGACAGAGCATGGAAGCAGGCATTACGGTGACATCTATCCCAGGGGCTTGTGCGGCGGTAAATGCACTGATTATTTCTGGTCGTCCCACAAGAAGATTTGCCTTTGAAGCCTTTTTGCCGGCGGACAAAAAGGAGCGCAGACAGATTTTGGAGCGTTTAAAGGATGAGACAAGAACCATGATTATTTATGAGGCACCCCATCGTCTGTTAAAGACTTTGGCGGAGCTTTTGGAGGTACTGGGAGATCGCAAGCTCTCTCTTTGCAAGGAATTAACCAAACGCCACGAAAATGTCTTTTCTACCACATTGGAACAGGCTATTTCCTATTATGAGGAGAATGAGCCAAGGGGCGAATATGTGCTAGTCATCGAAGGCAGAACTTTCGCAGAACTGGAAAAGGAAAGCCAGGAGGAATTTTTGTCCATTACGATAGAAGAGCATATGGAGAAGTATTTGTCTCAAGGTATGGACAAAAAAGCAGCCATGAAGCAAGTGGCGAAGGATAGAGGAATCAGTAAACGAGATGTTTATCAGGCTTTGCTGTAGAATATGAGAAAATTGTAAAATATTAACTTTTGTTACAGATTTATTGACATAACAAATTTCCTATGTTATTCTAAAATAGTATAAAATTACATATTCATGTGTGTAAGGAGGTAGAATTCCATGAAAAGTACAGGAATTGTAAGGAAGTTAGATGAACTGGGTAGAATCACACTTCCAATTGAGCTCCGTCGTAACCTTAATGTAAATGAGAGAGATCCTCTTGAGATTTTCGTAGACGATGATAAGATTATTTTAAAGAAATATGATCCAAGCGATATCTTTACAGGTGAGATGGATGATTTAGTTGAGTACCGCGGCAAGAAAGTTTCTAAGAAATCCATTCTTGAACTTGCTAGAATCGCAGGACTTAACATTTCTGAATAATACAAGAACGGTATTATTTTGGCAGGAAAAGAGTAGCATTTTTCGCCAAATGTACAAGAAATTCCAGAAGAGATTCTGGAATTTTTTGTTTTCAGGAAAGGTTCCTTCTTTATTAACACACTTTTTACAATATATGTGGTATTTTGGGAAAGAATGCTTTGGCATACAGGAAAAAATTTGCTATAATATTATGGAAGAAATAGGAGAGGTAAAGAGGTGACCGGAGCGGGGAGCCGGTATAAAAATAGTGAAATGATGGAAGAAAAAAAAATAAGGGAAATAGAAGAATATATAGAACGACCTGAATTTCTGAATGCGTATCAGGATGCCATGGATCATGTGTTAAATCACGTGGAACGCATCAATCAGGAGCTGCATCAACTTGCTGGACGGGAAGTAATCGATCAAGTATCATTTCGTATTAAATCCGCAAAGAGCATTTATAAGAAATTGATCCACAAAAAATTGCCTCTTACAACGGAAAGTATCGATAAAGAATTGGTGGATGTGGCAGGTGTACGGATTGTATGTGCTTTTTTGGATGATGTGTATCAGATTAAGGAGAGGATAGAAGCCATCGCTGATTTAAAGATTTTGGATGTGAGAGATTACATTAAGGAGCCAAAGAACAGCGGATATCAAAGTCTGCATATTATCGTATCCTCACCGGTGGGAGAAAATTCCGAAAAGGGAACGCTAGTGGAGATACAGGTGCGAACAGTAGCTATGCATTTTTGGGCGAAACTAGATCATCAGTTGACTTACAAGATGGTGGAATCCGAGGAGGCAGCAGATATTCGTCAAGAGTTAAAGGTATATGCCAATGAGATTGCGGGTATCGATAAGAAGATGCTAAAGATTCGAAAAGAGATTGAGAAATTGAAACTATAGAAGAGACAGAATAATCCATATACAGACAAAAGAAAATAGTTCCGGTTTTTCAAGGGAAAGGCCGGAACTATTTGTTGTTATAGTGGGAGAATTATTGATTTTGTGCGATTTCTTTCCTTATCATATTGAAACATTTGTCAAGATAGATTTTATGAGAAACCGTGATGATGGTACTGCGAAGCATCATTTTCTCATCTGTATGACGATCGGTTCCGATGTTGTCCAGCTGATCCTTTAATTTAAAGACATAGAGGAGCACGTTCTTAAATTCATCACAGAAATAGTCATATGCCACTTCGATGGGATACGTGGTGGTCTGCATTTCCATAAAAAGACGAATGTTGTCTAAAGATAAGACGGATTTAGCAACGGCGATAAAGAAGATATAGGCAATCTGTTCCCGGTAATATTGTTTTTTGACGGGATTAGCGATCAGTCCTTTCTTTACATAGTTGCTAATCATAGAGGGAGTGATTGCCAGGTTATCCAGCGGTGCCAGATATCCGTTGATGTATTTAGTTACTTGTTCTAAATAGAGGCCTACATTTGGAATATCCTCATAATTGGGAAAATAAAAATTCTCAATGGATGCGGCCATCTCCTGTTTCGTTTCTTTTTTCATACTACCTATTTTACGTTTAGGATGACAAAAAGTCAAGAAACATTAGAAAAAGTGAAATACTCTACTTGACGCGGTTTTGAAAAACTGATAACTTAGTATTGATGATTAGATAAATTCCTCACAGTGGCGATTCTCAGATTAAAATAATGAAATGTTGCTGGACAGACAAGAGTAATTTGGTCGTTTCGAGGAGACGACAGAACGGAGATTAATTATGAAATATAGAATTGTAGCGGATACTTCTTCCGATTTATTTGAATTAGATGGTGTAGATTATGCTTATGCATCCATGAAGATTGTAGCAGGAGACAGAACCTGGGTAGATGAGAAAGATGTGGATGTTATGGAGATGGTAGAGGGCTTAAAGGAATTTAAGGGGCCTTCTCGTACCTCATGCCCAAACATCGCTGACTGGTTAGAGGCTTTTGGCGATGCAGATGTGGTGCTTGGTGTATCTATCACAAGTAACCTTTCTGGTTCCTACAATGCAGCCATGTTGGCAAAGAATCAGTATGAGGAAGAACATCCAGGCAGAAAGGTTTATATTCTGGATTCCCTCTCAGCAGGACCAGAGCTCAAATTATGTATTGATTGCATGAAAGAGATGATTCTTGCGGAAAAACCATTTGAAGAGATGGTAAAGGAATTAGAAGAATACAAGAAGAGTACCTATACCTTATTTGCACTGGAAGCATTAGATAATCTGGTGAAGAATGGCCGTGTGGGAACATTAACTGCAGTGGCTGCGGGAGTTCTTGGCATCCGTGTGATTGGAATAGCCAGTTCAGTAGGTACAATTGAACAGATTCATAAATGCCGCGGAGAAAAGAAGACCATTTCTACTCTTTATAAAGAGATGAAAGCTAATGGATACTGCGGCGGTAAGGTAAAATTAGATCATGTATACAATGAGGGAATCGCCAAAGCTATGGAGAAAACCATTCGAGCAGAATATCCAGATGCAGTGATTGAGATTGATCGCTGTGGCGCTCTTTGCTCCTTTTACGCAGAGATGGGCGGCATGATCATTGGATATGAAGGAAAAGAAAGAGCATAAGAAAAGAGAGAACAGTATGATATCATTTGAATGTGACTATACGCAAGGTGCCCATGGAAAAGTGATGGAACGTCTGATGGAGACTAATTTAGAGCAGGTATGTGGCTATGGCAGCGACCATTTTTGTCAGGAAGCTAGGGAGAAGATCAAAAAGGCCTGTGATTGTCCGGAAGGAGAAGTGTTTTTCCTAGTGGGCGGAACCCAGACCAATCAGATTGTGATTGATTCCCTGTTACAGTCCTACGAGGGCGTCATTGCAGCTACCACAGGACATGTGGCGGTACATGAGGCGGGAGCCATCGAATTTACTGGACATAAGGTGCTTACGGTTCCTTCCTATGATGGAAAGTTAAAGGCGGAGGATGTGAAGAATCTGTTGGAAGTCTTCCACGGGGATGGCAACAAAGAACATATGGTATTTCCTGGGATGGTGTATATCTCCTACCCTACCGAGTATGGAAGTCTCTACAGCAAGGCAGAATTGACGGATATTCATGAGGTTTGCAAAGAATACCAGATTCCCCTCTATGTAGACGGGGCAAGACTGGGATATGGTTTGATGAGTTCCCAGGCAGATATTACCATGGCAGATTTGGCGAAACTTTGTGATGTCTTCTATATTGGAGGCACTAAGGTGGGGGCACTCTGCGGAGAAGCGGTGGTATTTACTCACAAAAATATGCCAAAACATTTTCTTACAATAGCAAAGCAGCATGGCGGTCTTTTGGCAAAGGGACGTCTTTTAGGGGTCCAGTTTGATACATTATTTACCGATGATCTCTATTTGGAGATTAGTAAAAATGCCATCGATATGGCAGAGGAATTGAAGGCTGGTTTCCAAGAAAGAGGTTACAAGCTCTTGGTGGATTCTCCTACCAATCAGCAATTTGTGATTCTTTCCAATGAGGAGATGAAGGAATTGGCCGAAAAGGTTCGATTTGAAGTGTGGGAACCGGTAGATGGAGAACACACAGCAGTGCGATTTGCCACCAGTTGGGGCACCACAAGGGAGCAGATGGATTATCTGTGGAAGGTGCTGGACGAGAAATAGAGAAAAGGTGAGGAGGCTTTGCTATGGGGCGATTTGATCAGTATTTCCTGATGAAAGAACAGGATGTATTCCAATATGTACAGACAAAGATTGGTTTTTTTGATAAGGATGCCAAGCCAGTCTGCAAGGAGATTGGGGACGGAAACCTAAATTATGTTTTTCGGGTATCCGATGAAAAGAGCGGAAAAACTATTATCGTAAAGCAGGCGGGATCCACCCTTCGTATCTCTGAGGAGATGCAGCTGAATGTGGACCGAGGCAAGATTGAAGCTCAGATTTTAGGCATTCAGGGACAGTTGAGTGAGGGACTTGTGCCGAAAGTGTATCTTTACGATGAGGTAATGTGTGCCATTATTATGGAGGACATGATCGGACACGAGATGATGCGTACTGGTCTGATGAAGCATCACACCTATCCAGCATTCGCAGAGCATATTTCTACCTTTTTGGTAAACTCTTTGCTTCCAACTACGGATATTGCCCTTCATCATCAGGATAAGAAGGAACTGGTGAAGACCTTTATAAATCCAGAACTTTGTGAGATTACAGAGGATTTGGTGTTTACAGAGCCATATCTTGACAACAACCATAGAAATGCCATTTTTGAGCCAAACAGAGCTTTTATCGAGAAGGAAATTTACGGAGATAAGAAACTTCATCTGGAAGTGGCTAAGTTAAAATTTGAATTTATGAACAATGCCCAGGGGCTGATTCATGGAGACCTTCACACAGGTTCTGTCTTTATCAATCAGGAACATACCTTTATTTTTGATCCGGAATTTGCCTTCTATGGCCCGATGGGGTATGACATAGGAAATGTGCTGGCAAACCTTTTCTTTGCTTGGTGCAATGGAGATGCCTTATCCACAACTTCGGAGGAAAAAGAAACGTTTTGTGGATGGTGTCTGCAGACTATAAAGGATATTGTGGATAAATTTATTGAGAAATATGATCAGGTCTATGATTGCTGCGTAAGGGATGAGATGGCGAAGGTAGAAGGATTTAAGGAATATTATCTGGAACAGATTCTTTCCAATACAGCGGGAACCACAGGATTAGAACTCATTCGCCGCATTGTGGGCATGGCAAAGGTAAAGGATATTACCTCCATCGAAGACGTGGAGAAGCGAAAGAGAGCGGAGCAGATGTGCCTTTATCTGGCGAAGAACTGCATTATGCATCGTAATTCTTTCCAGAATGGGGATGCATATCTTAGTGCAATCTTAAATGCAGTAAAAAAGGTTTGACATTGTGTTCAGAATCCTTTATAATAACAGAATGTTTGAGTCAAAATTTCCACACAGCCGGGGAGTTAGCGGTGTCCTGTACCTGCAATCCGCTATAGCAGGGGTGTTGGTTTGACTGAGGGCGTCTGGTTGTAGGGCTGCCCCTTGTAAGCGGTGTTGACGTTTGGGTCTTGCGCAATGGAAACCTGTGAACCGTGTCAGGTCGGGAACGGAGCAGCACTAAGCAGGACCTTTCATGTGACGCGAGGGTGCCTGGGCCGAGCTGGCTGCAAGGGTAACGCCTATGGTTAGCGTTCGAAGCAAACCGTGTGGATTCATTATATAAAAAATATGCCCCGTGGAGAAATCCACGGGGCTTTTTCATTTCTAAAAATGTTCTTTTATAACAATTTTCTTACATATTCCGTTGGTGTGCAGCCAAATTCCCGCTTAAAGGCCTTCAAAAAGTTAGAGTAATCGCTAAAGCCGCATTGTTGACAGGCGTCCATAACGGAGACACCCTGCCCTAAGATATTGCGGGCAACAGAGAGTCTTTTCTTTAAGATATATTGGTAGAGAGAAAGTCCCGTATACTGTTTAAAACGTTTGCTCAAATAGAATTTGCTAATGTAAAAATCCTTGGAGAGCTGATCGAGAGACAGTTCCTCCGCAATGTGTTCTATAATATAGGCAATAATCTGGTTAATCTTGTCATCTTCGGTGACATCGTCTAAAACGGAGTCTGGTGTATCAAAATAAGCCTGACTCATCTGGACTAAAAACTCAATAATATAGGCATAACCTAAGGCTTTGTTGCCGAAAGTGTCGCTGTTTTTTAGGCGATCTAGACGGTTGATAATTTTCATTAATTTGGCAAGACGATGTTCGTTTGGACGAATCAACCGATAGTCCTTGCCGGCGGCATCGGTAAAACAGGTAGATAGGTCTTCACCAAAATCTTTGATGTGTTCAAAAAAGTCCAAAGAGAGCCACACCACAAATCGCTCATAGGGCCTTCCGGAAAAAATCTCTGGTTTGTGAATATCTTGGCTGCTGGTGAGCAAAATATCACCTGGGCGCAGTTTATAAGTCTTTCCTTCTATAATGTAGTTGGCGGTGCCGGACAAAAAGACAAAGATTTCGTAGAAGGGATGTTGATGGAAATCGATGTCCGGTGGATTGGGATCTGTGTAATGGTAGTATTCGCAGTAGCGTTCTACCATAAATTGGCGGGAAGTAAACATTTCTTTTGGAGTTTTCATAGAGGCATCTCCTATCATTTTTGGATGGCGGTGTTGCGAGCATGACGCACAAGTCTATTTAGATCTGGCGCATGGCTGAACTGTTACGTTTATATTATAGCAAGATTTACCACATTTCAAGCTGGAAAAACCATGATAAATAAAAAACAAACTGTTATACTAAAACTATCGTAAGAAATTAACACGTAGGAAAGCAAAGGAGGATGACACTATGCAGATGACATTCCGTTGGTATGGTGATGGCAATGACAGCATTACCCCACAGATGATCAAACAGATTCCCGGTGTAACAGGTCTTGTATGGGCCCTTCATCACAAACAGGCTGGTGAAGTTTGGGAAGTAGAAGAAATTGAAGAAGCACGCAAATCCATCGAAGGCGCAGGATTCAACATGGATGTAGTTGAAAGTGTAAACGTTCACGATGACATTAAGATCGGTCTCCCAACACGTGATAAATACATTGAAAATTACAAACAGACATTAAGAAACCTTGCAAAATTCGGCGTTAAGGTTGTAACTTATAACTTCATGCCAGTATTTGACTGGACAAGAACTGATTTATACCATCCATTACCAGACGGATCTAACGCTCTTTTCTATGGAAAAGATGTAGTAAAAGAAGATCCAATGGAGATGGCTCAGTATATCATCAAAGAGTGTGAAGGTTTCACAATGCCAGGTTGGGAACCAGAACGTCTTGCAAGTTTAGAAGAGCTTTTCGCAAAATATAAACCAGTAACACATGAAGTACTCTGGGAAAACTTAAAATATTTCTTAGAGGCAATTATGCCAACATGTGAGGAAACTGGAATTAAAATGGCAATTCATCAGGATGATCCACCATGGGATATCTTTGGACTTCCACGTCTCTTAGTAGACAAAGAATCCATCGGCAGATTCTTATCTATGGTAGATAACCCTTACAACTGCTTATGCTTATGTACAGGTTCTATGGGTGCAAATCCTAAGAACAACATGGCTGACATTATCCGCACATACTGCGATCGTATCGCATTTACTCATATCCGTAACGTACACCACTACGAAAACGGTGACTTTACAGAAGTTTCCCACAGAGACTGTGATGGCGATGTAGGAATTCTGGAAGTTATGAGAGCTTACCATGACTGCGGTTACACAGGATATGTACGTCCTGACCATGGCCGTCATTTATGGGGCGAAGAAAAGAACGGATGCCGTCCTGGATATGGTTTATATGACCGTGCCCTTGGTATTATGTACCTCTGGGGATGCTGGGATATGCTGGAAAGATTGGAAGGCAACAAATAAGGAGGGAAAATATGAAACAGTTTATGGATCAGGATTTCCTTCTCACCACAGATACAGCCAAATGGCTGTATCATGATGTGGCAGAACAGCTTCCGATTATTGACTACCACTGTCATATCAATCCACAGGAAATTGCAGAAGATAGAAAATTTGATAATATCGCTCAGGTTTGGCTTGGGGGAGATCATTATAAATGGCGTTTAATGCGTGCCGCTGGTATTAAAGAAGAATTTGTAACAGGCGATGCGGATGACAGAGAGAAATTCCGCGCTTTTGCAAAGACAATGCCACAGGTAATCGGCAATCCAATCTATCATTGGAGCCACTTAGAATTACAGAGAGGGTTCGGTATCACAGAACCTTTATGTGAAGAAAACGCAGACGCGATTTATGACAAATGCAATGAGATGTTAAAGCAGTACTCTGCTCGTGAATTTATGAAGAAATTCAACGTAAAAGCCATTGGAACAACAGATGATCCTATCGATGATCTTCGTTTCCACAAAGCATTGGCAGCAGATGAAACATTTGATGCACAGGTGCTTCCTACTTTCCGTCCAGATAAGGCAGTTGCCATCGATAAAGCAGCTTTCGTTCCTTATATCGGACAGCTTGCAGAAACAGTGGGACGCAGCTTAAACAGTGCAAAAGATGTGGCAGACGCTTTAATTGAAAGAATTGATTACTTTGCAGAAGTTGGATGTAAATGTGCCGATCACGGTCTGGATTACTGCATGTACGCTGCTCCAGAGATGGATGTAGTGGAAGCAGCATTTGCAAAGACTATGGCAGGAGAATCCATTACAAAGGCAGAAGTAGATGCATACAAAACTTATGTGACTATCGCCTGTGCAAAGAGATACGCAGAGCTTGACTGGGTAATGCAGATCCACTTTGGATGTCTGCGTGACAACAACAAGCCAATGTTTGCAAAATTAGGTCCAGATACTGGATATGATGCAGTAAACATTCAGTCTGGTGCAGAAAATGTAGCACCTTTATTAAACGCATTTTTGGAAAATGATGGACTTCCAAAGGTAATCCTCTACTCCTTAAATCCAATGGACAATACAGCGCTGATTACAGCGATGGCTTGTTTCCAGGGTGGCGGCGTAGCTGGAAAAATCCAGCACGGAAGCGCATGGTGGTTTAACGATAACATGCCAGGCATGAGACAGCAGTTGACAGACCTTGCAGCAAACGGTGTTCTTGGAAGATTTGTAGGCATGCTTACCGATTCCCGTTCTTTCTTAAGTTATACAAGACACGAATATTTCCGCCGCATTTTATGCGAATTGATCGGGGAATGGGTAGAAAATGGCTACTATCCAAATGACAAGAAAATGCTTTCCAAATTAGTGGCAGACATTTGCTATAACAATACCAACGAATACTTTAGATTTGGTTGTTAATTATTTTTGTGAATGGTCAGCGAGATAGTTGACCATTCACCCATGAGATATATTAGGAGAAAAGACAATGAAACTTTCATTAGAATCCATCAAAAATAGAGAAGCTTGGGAAGGATATCACCTTCCTGCATACGATCCAGCAGAGATCGCAGCAAACACAAAAGAAAATCCACAGTGGATGCACTTCGGTTCCGGAAATATTTTCCGTATTTTCCCAGGAAGCATCTGCCAGAGCTTAATCGAAGCTGGCAAAATGAACACAGGTATCATTTGCTGTGAAAGCTACGATGATGAAGTGGTTACAAAATGCTTACGTCCATACGACAACTTAACCGTTGGCGTAACTTTAAACGCAGATGGCACAATGAGCAAGGAAGTAATCGGTTCTTTAGCAGACAGCTTAACTCTTCTTTATGACTATGACAGAATCGAAGAGATCGTGAAGAACCCTAGCCTTCAGCTTATTTCCTTCACTATCACAGAAAAAGGATATTCTTTAAGAAACGCAAAGAATGAACTGGTTCCTCCAGTAGTAGCAGATATGGAAAACGGTCCAGAAAACTGCAAATCCTTTATGGGACAGCTTGCTTCTATGTGTCTTGCAAGAAAAGCAGCTTGTGGCAAACCACTTGCATTAGTAAGTATGGATAACTGCTCTCACAACGGTGAAAAACTTCAGATGGCAATCTTAGAGATTGCAAAAGCATGGTTAGATGGCGGAAAGATCGATGCAGATCAGTACCATTTCCTTGCAGAAGAAGTACAGTATCCATGGTCCATGATCGATAAGATTACTCCAAGACCACACCCAATGGTAGAAGAAATGTTAAAAGCAGATGGCTTAGAAGAAATCAGCCCATTTGTTACAACAAAGAATACATTCACAGCACCATTTGTAAATGCAGAAAGACCACAGTACCTTGTTATTGAAGACAAGTTCCCAAATGGTCGTCCAGCATTAGATGAAGGTCGCGGTGTAACTCTCACTACTCGTGACACAGTAAATGCAGTAGAAACAATGAAAGTTACTACTTGCTTAAACCCACTTCACACAGCTCTTGCAGTATACGGATGTCTGTTAGGATACGACCTGATCTGTGATGAAATGAAAGACGAAGTATTAAAAACTCTCGTTACAAAGATGGCTTACGAAGAGGGAATGCCAGTAGTAGTAAATCCTGGTATCATTGATCCAAAAGACTTCGTAAAAGAAGTATTGGAAGTACGTCTTCCTAACCCATTTATGCCAGATGCACCACAGAGAATCGCTACAGATACTTCTCAGAAGCTGGCAATCCGTTATGGAGAAACCATCAAATCTTACATGAAAGCAGAAGATAAGGATGTAGCTTCCTTAAAACTCATCCCATTAGTACAGGCTGGATGGTTAAGATACCTTCTTGCAGTAGATGATGAAGGAAAACAGATGGAATGCTCCGCAGACCCATTACTTGCTTCCTCTCAGGAAAAACTTGCAGGAATCACACTGGGAAGCACAGTGGATGCAGAAGCACTTCGCCCAATCCTTTCTGAAACAAGAATCTGGGGCGTAGACCTTTACGCTTGTGGCTTAGCAGATAAGATCGTAGGTTACTTCAACGAACTGATCGCTGGTCCTGGAGCAGTAAGAAAAACATTAGAAAAATACGTATTTTAATAAAAAAATCACCGGAAACGGAATCCATCTCGAAAGTTAAACTTTCGAGGGAGATTCCTTCCCGGTGATTTTTGTTTTATAATGACAAATCTGAAAAAGCAACAACGGATGCAAATGGCACAGGATTTTCAGGGGTCCAAGTGCGCATCTCATAGGTTGGGAAGGATGCCTGGTAGAGAGGGAAGCTTCGAATAGCAGCTCCTAAGATACAGCCAGCATCTTCACAAGTTAATGTATCGGCGGCATTTTGGATGGCAGCAGCCACGTCACGGCGTTTTTCCATGCCTGGCAGGGCTGTTTTTAATGCCTGCACAAAATAGTCTTTGCTGCAGGTATCTTTTCTCGTATCCGTCAGGGCATCAAAGTGGGAGGTAATGCGGGTGCCGGAAAGCTCTGGTGCCAAGGAGGCCTCTATCATACCCATAGCCTGCTTTTCTGTAATCTGGTAGTCCAGATCCAAAACCCTTCCTTCGCTCTGTTTTAACACATTTTCTGTCATGCTGCGGACGTATGCGGTGGCATTTTGATTGTAGCGAATGTTATAGGCACCTTTTGCCATAGTAAGATTTCCTTTTTTGTACTGCTTCATGGCGTAGGTGAGAAGGTAGTTGATCCAGCGGAAGGTTTCTTTCTTTCCGCCCTGTCCAAAGTAGGCACAGATTAGTTCATGGCCTTCTGTATCCACAGCAGTGGCGATAAAGACATCTCCAGCGGCGGTGGTCTGTCCAGTCTTGGTGCCGATAATAGTAAAATAATCTTTATTGTAAGGATAGCGGTTGTAGAACCAGTTGGTATTGCTGATTTGACGACCGTTTAAGTGATTGTCTCCGGTGATGGTGTAGGAATGTTTGGCGACAATGTTGCGGATAGTCTTATTTGCCATGGCATAGCGGGCAATCTTACACATCTCTGTGGCGGTGGAATAGGTCTCGTTGAAGCTGGCACCGATATCGGAACCAACGGGGTTATCGAAACTGGTGCGGGTAAGACCGAGCTCTTCTACTTTTTCCATCATTTTCTCTGCAAAGGCAGATTTGCTTCCTGCTACTGCCACCGCCATCATATCTGTGGCATCTGCGGCAGAAGCAATAAGACTCATATTGAGAAGGCTTCGCAAGGTGTAGTATTCGCCGCTGTACATATCAAGATCATAGGTGCCGACGGTGGTGTGTCGAACAATCTTTGACTGGGTTTTTACCACTGTATCCAGATCGATACCACTTTCCACCGCTACGATGGCGGACATTAGCTTGGCAGTACTGGCGGGATAGACCTTTTTATCCACTTTCTCTCCAAATAAGATTTCACCGCTGTTGGCGTCCATAACGGCATAGGCATGGGCGTACATATGAGGTGCGCGCACTTCATAGCTTTCTGCCGCTTTTGCAGGCACAGAAAGACTCAGTGTCAGAATTCCGGCGAGACATCCGGCAATTAATTGCTTTATTTTCATAGAAAATCCTTCTTTCGTAAAATATATCGTACCTTTTATTTTACCATAGATTGCCAGACTATGGTAGAATGAAAGTAAAGTGTTCGCTGGAAGAAAAACAGGAACAATCAGAAACGGTAAGGAGCGTGATGGAATGAAACAGAAAATAGAGAGCATCAGTACCATGATATTTGCAAGTGTGGGATACCTGCTGTTTTGCAGTACCCTGCCGTCCTTTTTGGCTGTTTTGGCAGATCAGATCATGCCATGGGCAGTCAATGCCTATTATGCGATATTTTCCCTCCTGGCGGGCGGAATTTACATCTATCTTATTTATCAAAAATGGGGAGA
>CAYLUV010000011.1:0-24197 GCA_964386955.1 uncultured Lachnospiraceae bacterium | reverse complement strand
GGGTCATGCTGTGTAGATAATACAACTGCATCTAAACGAACTGGTTTGCCGTTTTCATCGTATTCTACAGAAACCTGTGTCTTACCATCTGGTCTTAAATAGGTTAATGTTCCATCTTTTCTTACTTTGGTAAGCTGTCTGGAAAGTTTGTGCGCAAGGGCAATTGGATATGGAAGATATTCTTCTGTTTCGTTGGAAGCAAAACCAAACATCATACCCTGGTCTCCTGCACCAATTGCTTCTAATTCTTCATCAGACATCTTATGCTCTCTTGCTTCTAACGCTTTATTTACACCCATAGCAATGTCTGTAGACTGCTCATCTAAAGCTACGATGACACCACATGTATCTGCATCAAAACCGAATTTTCCTCTTGTGTAACCAATCTCTCTTACGGTATCTCTTACGATCTTCTGGATGTCTACATAACCAGTTGTAGTAACTTCACCCATAACCAATACAAGACCTGTTGTGATAGCTGTCTCACATGCTACACGGCTCATAGGATCCTGTTCTAACAGCGCATCTAACACTGCATCAGAAATCTGATCACAAATTTTATCCGGATGTCCTTCCGTTACGGATTCGGACGTAAATAATAATTTTTCCATCTTTGTTCCTCCACTGTTTTGTAAATGTTTTGTTTATTTGTACCTGTTTCTTGTTTTCTTTTTATATATGAATAAGGAACGCAGATAAGGCCCGAGGATCGGACCCTATCATGATTCCATATTTATCTTTCTTCTTCATGGTGATACTCTGCGATATTGCCCTGGTATCTGTCCTCCTTGTCTCCCTCAATGAAAAGAAAACGGCGGATGGCAAATAAGATGGTAATACCTAGAATACAGAGAAGGTTCTCTGCTGGTGTGGTATGTTCCACCACCATCTGTCTTGCAATGGCAAACATCAACACCTCCACCACAGTGGCAGGGTTATGTTTACAGAGCATCTTAATAAACTCAATTCCAATGACAATATGAAAGGCGCTTCCCAAAAATTCCGAAAATGCCTCTGTCTCTCCACCGCCGTGTAAAATGGTGTTGGCAAGATGCCACACCAAAATCGCAGCAAAGAACATCACTGCCACAAGCACCAGGCCTGAAATAAAAATCTCCACCCACCCTGCTGCCTTGGAAATTCGTTTTTGATAAAATAATTGTTTCATAGTCTGTTTCTGATCATTCTTGATCAGCTTTTCCCTAATTTTTCTTTTTCTGTCACTCATACAGTCTAGCCCACACGGAATTTAAATTTCTGTACTTCCCTCTCTGTATCGGCAATCTCAATCATGCCGCCCAGAGCTCTCAGTTTCTCATCAAATTTCTCATATCCTCGAAGAATATATCCAATCTGGTCAATGGTAGAATATCCTTCCGCTGCCAAAGCTGCTGTCACAAGAGCCGCACCCGCCCTTAAATCTGGGGCACTCATTCTTGCACCGGTGTATTTCTCCACACCCATAATCACTGCAGTATTTCCTTCTGTCTTAATGTTAGCTCCCATCTTGGTAAGCTCGTCCACATAGCGGAAACGATTCTCAAAAATACTCTCTGTGATAATGCTGGTTCCTTTGGAAAGTGCCAAAGCAACCGCCATCTGTGGCTGCATATCTGTAGGAAATCCCGGATATGGAAGAGTCTTAATCTGTGTTGGTTTCAAGCGTTTGTTGGCTACAACGCGCACGGCATCGTCAAACTCCTGCACCTCTGCTCCAATCTCTAGCAATTTCGCTGTAATGGCTTCCAAATGTTTTGGAATAACATTCTTCACGGTAATGTCACCCTTTGTCACAACTGCTGCTGTCATAAAGGTTCCCGCTTCAATCTGGTCAGGAATAATGGAATATGTGGTATCGTGGAATTTCTCCACTCCTTTGATTCGGATCACATCGGTACCTGCACCTTTGATGTTGGCACCCATACTGTTTAAGAAATTCGCCACATCTACTACGTGAGGTTCCTTGGCTGCATTCTCAATCACTGTATTTCCTTTTGCAAGAGCTGCCGCCATCATCACATTAATAGTTGCTCCTACGGAGACTACATCCATGTACATGTTTGTTCCAATCAGTTCCTCAGCCTCTACATGAATCATGCCATGACTGATCTCAACTTTTGCACCAAGAGCTTCAAAGCCTTTAATATGCTGGTCAATCGGACGACTTCCAATGTCACATCCCCCTGGAAGAACAACATGTGCTTTTTTATATTTTCCCAATAAGGCGCCAATCAGATAGTAAGACGCTCTGATTTTTCGAATAAATTCATTGTCCACATGAAGATCGCCATCTCCATCAATGGTCTTTCCACTGATAATCACCTCATGGGCACCCGTTCTCTTGACTCTTGCTCCAATCTCCTCCATGGCCTGAAGGAGTACATTAATATCTCTTACATCCGGCATATTGTCGATATGACATTCACCGTCTGTCATAATTGCTGCTGCTAAAATCCCCAGCGCTGCGTTCTTAGCACCGCCAATTACTACTTCACCTACTAATGGATTTCCACCTTTTACAATATACTGATTCATATTGCACCTCTATCTATATAATAAAATCTACGTTTATTTCTAAGTTCATCTTCAAATTTCATTGCTCACAAAATAGACCTACACACAGTTAGGCTATTGTAAATTTTATTATAACATATAAAATGCATTTGTAAATTGTATTTTTTACCCAAAAATCAAAATTTTTCTTACGAAATCTTTACTTTTTCTTCTTTTTCACAGAGAAGCCAAAGGTGCCAAGTTCTTTTCCCGTTTTGTAATATGTGCCGTGGGAATACACCAGTGGATTTGCCTTGGCAAGGTTAAATTTGCCGCTTTCCTCCATATACTGATCATCCACATTTACATTGACTACATCCGCCAAAAACATATCATGGGAACCAAGCTCAATCACTTCCCGCAGTTTGCACTCAATGTTTACTGGACTTTCCTTGATCATGGCACAATTTATCATCTGTGCTTCCTCTTTTGTCAGTCCTGTTTCCTTGAATTTATCCACCTTACTGCCAGAGCGAACACCGCAGTAATCGGTGGCTTTTACCAGAGCTTCTGTGGTAAGGTTTACCACAAATTCTCCTGCCTCCTTTAACATCTCATAGGAATGTCTTTCTTTTCTCACAGAAATATAGAGCATGGGTGGATTGGTACAGACCGTTCCCGTCCAGGCAATGGTAATAATATTGTCCTGACCGTCTTTTCCCCGCACTGTAACCATCACCGCCGGAAGTGGATAAACCATATTGCCCGGTTTCCAACTGATTTTTGCCATATTTCTACTCCTCCATTGCTTCTCGGATGGATGCACAAATTTGTTCTGCTTCTCCCTCTCCATAGCTTAAACATGCCCAAGGAATATCCATATTATCGTCGGTATATCTTGGAATCAGATGCATATGGAAATGGAAAACAGACTGTCCTGCTGCCAAACCGTTATTTTGTAACAAATTCACTCCATCACAGGAAAGAGCTTTTTTCTGTCCTTTGGACACTTTCGCCGCAATATCCAGCACTTTCTTTCGTTCTTCTTCCCCTAATTCCCACAGATTGTCACTGTGCTGTTTAGGTAAAATCAGAGAATGTCCCTTTGCAGCCGGTGCAACATCCAGAATTACTCTGAAATCTTCATCTTCATATACGGTAGATGATGGAATTTGTCCATTTGCGATTTTACAAAAAATACAATCCTCTTTTATCATTGCTTTTCCACTCCTTTTACGCTGTCTTCCTCACCGACTTTCTCTGCCGATGGTTCTATTTCATTCATTTTTTTCTCTTTTGGATTTTCCTCGTCGCCGAAGGAAATCCCCAGATTTTTTGCCTCTTTTATGATGTCACTTTGGGGATTCACATATTTTAACCGCCCCGCTGTCTCTGCAAGAGGAATCGTGGTGATATCATAGCCTTTGGCAGCTACCATAAAGCCATACTTCTCCTCTGCAATGAGTTCTGCTGCCTTCACTCCCATGCGACTGGAGATAACCCGATCAAAAGGACAGGGAATACCGCCTCTTTGAGTGTGTCCCGGCACAGTAACCCGCACCTCGAAATCAGTCAATGCTTCAATCTTTGCCGCAATCTCATATCCTACCGTAGGATAAGGGCGTTTTTTCAGCTTTTCTTTGTAGGCTTTTTTGGATAAAAGAGCATCTTCCTTGGAAATTGCTCCCTCCGCCACTGCAAGAATGGAAAAACCGCTTCCATTTTCCTTTCTTCGCTGCAGCGCTTTTACCACTTGATGAATATCGTAGGGGATTTCCGGAAGCAAAATAATATCTGCTCCTCCAGCAATACCTGCATGAAGAGTAACCCAACCGACCTTATGCCCCATCAATTCTACAATAAACACCCGGTTATGGGATGCTGCTGTAGTATGAATGCAGTCAATCGCCTCTGTGGCAAGATCCACCGCACTCTGGAATCCAAAGGTCATATCCGTACCCCAAAGATCATTGTCTATGGTTTTTGGTAAAGAGACGATGTGAAGTCCCTCTTCCCGCAAAAGATTCGCTGTTTTTTGACTGCCATTCCCACCAAGGATCACCAGACAGTCTAATTGCAAAGAATGATAGGTATCCTTCATGGCCTGCACCTTGTCCAGACCATTTTCATCTGGTGTCCTCATGTGTTTGAAGGGTTGTCTTGAAGTGCCAAGAATGGTACCGCCTCTAGTCAAAATACCAGAAAAATCCCGCACCGAGAGCTGACGATAGTTTCCATAGATCAGACCCTTATAGCCATTTTCAAAGCCATAGATCTCTACCCCCTCCGATACCAACTGGTTCAGTCCCTTTACTACACCTCGCATGGTGGCATTTAAGCTCTGGCAATCACCGCCGCTGGTGAGCATTCCAATTCGCTTCATAGACTTTCCTTCTTTCCCCTTCTAGTAATCTGACATTACAACTCCACTCTGCCCTCCAAAGCACGTAACAGTGTCACCTCATCGATATACTCCAAGTCGCCTCCAACGGGAACACCGCTGGCAATCTTACTGATCTTGATACCGGTAGGCTTCACCAGCTTTGTAATGTACATCGCTGTCGTTTCTCCCTCTAAACTGGAATTGGTGGCAAGGATCAGCTCTTTTACGTCACCCTGCAATCGCTCCATCAATTCTTTTAGACGAATATCGGAGGGACCCACGCCCAACATAGGGGAGATTGCCCCATGAAGAACGTGATATACCCCTTCGAATTTTCCTGTTTTTTCATATGCCGCCAAATCTCTGGTATTTTCCACCACCATAATGGTAGAATGATCTCTTTTTTCGCTGGCACAAATCGGACAGATTTCTCCATCCGTCAAGGTGCAGCAACATTTGCAATAAGATACCTTGTTTCTTGCCTCCAAAATGGTGCCAGATAACTTTTCTACCTGATCTTTCGGCATATTAATAATGTGAAAGGCCAGTCTCTGGGCTGATTTTGGACCAATTCCAGGAAGTCTGGAAAGTTCCTCAATTAGATTGGAGATCTGGCTGCTGTAATAATTCATTAGAATCCAAGACCTCCGCCAAGGCCGCCTGCTAATCTACCCATTCTGTTCTGTGCATCATCTTCCATAGCGCGAAGTGCTGCATTAGTAGCTGCTGCGATGGCTTCTTCTAATGTTTCAATATCGTCTGGATCTACGATGTCTTCATCTAATTTTACTGCCTTTACTTCCTTGTTTCCAGTGATGATAACTTTTACTGCACCGCCGCCTGCAGTTCCTTCATAATCTGTTTCCTGAAGCTGCTTCTGTGCATCTTCCATCTGTTTCTGCATTTTCTGTGCCTGTTTCATTAAATTGTTCATGTTTCCTGGCATTCCTCCAGGAAATCCGCCACGTCTTGCCATAATCGTTTCCTCCTCTATTCAAATGTGATTGGCATTTTGATTTTGCTTAAATCTAACATATTTTGGGCTGGTGTCTCCTCCCGGGAGAGCAGCCCTGTTTCTATCTCCAGCACTTTACTGGTGATGGATGCTATTTTTTCTTTTAAGTCATCCCTGTGATTTTCTCTGTCAAAGTATCCCTTCGCCATAGCGCCGTCGGCATCATCCGGAAACAGAAGCCGAAGTCCTTTTCCGTCTTCCCGCGGATTTACGATGGCTTTTAACAGGTAGGTTTTCATGGGTCCCGTCAAAGAACTGGTCAAATTTCTCCAATTGGAAGCTATCTTTTTCACTTCCTCTGCCGTTGCCGGCTCATATTGCTTCTCGATGATGTCCATGGTCTGGACTTCTTCTTGCGGTGCCTTTGCACCTTCTGGATTTTGGGCTGGTATCGCCCTTGCTTCCTGTACAAAAACTCCCTTCTCCATCTTCTCCTCCAGCTGAATGATCCTTTGCAGAAGACTGGATGTGTCTGTCTCCATCTGGGGCTTTGCCAATTTTAAAAATCCTACTTCCATCAAAACTCGTTTTTGAGTGGAATAACGCATCTGATTCAGAAGTTCAGAGATGACACGAATGTATCGCATAATGACCTCTTCCTCCATAAATGTCGCCTCTTCCTCCAGCAATCGACGATTTTCTGTGGACATATCCAGCGTATCCTCGGAACCACTGCAGGTTTTTACCAGGAGCAGATTTCTAAGATACCACATAAAATCTGTGACAAACTGGTTCAATTCTCGTCCCTCCCGCATCATGCGGTCAATGAGATCTAAAATCCCCTTGGTGTCCTGACTGTGAATCAAGCGGAGCATCTGACTAAAAACCTCCGTGTCGGTTGCTCCCAACACTTCCAGTACATTTTCGTAAGTCAGCTTTTGTCCCAGATAAAAGGCAATGCACTGATCTAACAGACTCAACGCGTCTCGCATAGATCCGTCTGCTGCCTTCGCGATAAAGCGGATGGCCTTTTCTTCCACCTCCACTTGTTCCTTTTCCATCAACTCAAGCAATCGATCTGCTATGGTGTCGATGGTGATACGCCTGAAATCGTATCTTTGACATCTTGACAGAATTGTGACAGGAATCTTATGCACCTCCGTGGTGGCCAAAATAAAAATAACGTAAGATGGGGGTTCTTCCAGGGTTTTTAACAGTGCATTGAAGGCTCCTGCTGAAAGCATATGAACCTCGTCGATAATATACACCTTATATTTACCTTCTGCCGGCGAATACTGTACCTCATCCCTAATCTCTCGTATATTGTCCACGCCATTGTTGGAAGCAGCATCGATTTCTATGACATTCATCGCACTTTGTTCCGCTATGGCACGGCATGTGGCACACTCTCCACAGGGACTTCCATCCACTGGATGCTCGCAGTTTACCGCCTTTGCAAAGAGCTTTGCAACGGTTGTTTTTCCGGTTCCTCTTGTGCCGCAAAAAAGATACGCATGACCGATACGGTCTGCCTTAATCTGATTTTTCAGAGCGGTTACGATATGTTCCTGCCCCTTTACGTCTTCAAAAATCCCCGGTCTCCATTTACGATAGAGCGCCATGTATGACATATGCTCACCCTTCCTTTTCCTGTCTATGTGACATTCCTCTCTCTTGTTACCACTGCAAATCTTCCAACACGGGACTTGCAGGCATCCTGCACACATGGAAATGATTTCCCAACGTTGTACAAGGCAAATAAATAAACGTCACTTCCAGTCATTGTAACATATGTTCAAAAATATGGGAAGAATGAAAAAAAGGCAGAATTTCTTTGATGTACACACTTTCCTTCACACATCACCTCTGCCGTTCGTTTCTTCTTTTATTCTTTTTTTCGATAAAATATCATTCCCAGCAAAAATCCACAAATCACGCCGCCCAAATGAGCCGCATTGTCCACATCGCTGGAAGTAAATCCATAATATAGGGTTCCCAGAATCATCAATGCCATACCTGGAAGACCAATCCCTTTGTAGTTTCCCCTGTTTCGCAGCACAACCCAGAGAAGTCCTCCCACTATGCCAAAGATTGCACCGGAAGCACCGGCAGATACCACATCTGCCCCAAGCATTGCCTCATAGGCCATAGAACAAACACCAGCTCCAATACCGGAAAGCAGATAAAACAGCACATATTTCACACTGCCCAGAGCTGTCTCCAAAAAACAACCCACAAAGAAGAGAAACACCATATTTTGAAAGAAATGTTCAAATCCAAAATGTAAAAACATCGAGCTAATAAAACGATAATATTGTCCCTGCTGCAGCACCTCATGCCAATCCATCACACCCATGTAGTATAATAGATCTACCACACCAGCACCTGCCACAAGGGTAACTATCATCACCGCTGTATTTATTCCTATTAGAACTCCATTTCCCGGTGTCAATTTTGCTTCCATACGTTGTTCCTCTCTATTCTGCCTATATTCCAGAAAAAACGCAGACTACCAACTCATCCCGCTCCTATTGCTTTCCATGATTTTATTGAATAATCCTGCTCTTATTGTTTTCCATGATTATTAGGTATTATAGAAAATTTTGTTTTTCATGGCAAGGAATTTCAAAAATAAATTCCATATCCGCCAACTGGATCACATCCCCCGCCTTCATTTCAAAAAAGCGTCCCTTTGTTATTCTTTTTCCATTGTGAAAGGTACCGTTGGTGGATGCCATGTCCTCTATATAATAGCGTCCCTCCCTTACCGTAATTCTTGCATGGATGCGACTGATTACCGATTGCTTCATCCTATAATCTGTCTCCTTTAGACTCTTTCCAATAAGAAAAGGTGTCGCAGTAATGGTAATATCCGCATTCTTTCCATCTATGGATAACAACCTTGCGAAGTCTTTCTTTCTTACTTCATTTAACAAGGTGGTATTCTCCCATGTTATTTCCTTCCTTTCCCTTTCTTTTTGCGGCGTGATACTTCCGTATTCTTCTCTATCCTCCTCTTCAAATAATTCCTCTAATCGCTCTTTTTCCTTCCCTTTTCTATACAAGGTAAAGCAGAGTGCTCCATTTAGAACCAATGCTCCGCTGACTAACAAAAATATATTGCGTTTCCACTCTAAAATGCCAAAAAAGTAAATCTGATATAGAATCCAACCTTCTCCAAGAAGTAACATAACCTCCAGTAAGCCGAAGAACAGCCATGTTTCGATTTTCTTTCTCTTTGGAGAGTTCCATGTGTCTTTTTGTATTGTTTTTTTCCATGCATCTTTTTCTTTCTTAACGTTCTGTGCATTCTTCTCTTTCTGGCCTTCCCATATATTTTTTTCTCTTCCTGCTTCGTTGGATATGGTTTCCCTTTCTTTTTGGGGTGTTTCCAAACACCTCTCCAAATCTTTCATATTAAACAGTGGCTTCTTTAACATTGTATGCAGATGCCATGCCAACATCACCGCCTCCACATCCTGCCGATCAATCCGTTCCATGACACACTCTAAAAAATCTTTTATCTGCTCCGAAAGATTCTTTTGATAACCCGGCACATACATAAATTTTAGCTCCAGAGATTTTGTCTCTTGGCGCAATGCTTCCTCTTCTAAAATTCTGCCATCCATGCGTGAGATACTAGCCGCTTCTTCACTCTCCACGTAGATTTCTTCCACAGAAACCAACAGATTATCCGGATAAAGAAGATACGCTTTTACACTTTTTATAACATCTATAAGATTTTCCACAACAGAGCGCAGCTGGTCCGTTGTTATCCACATTTTCTGAAAAATATCCCCCAATTTTGTGTATCCGGTAATCTCATAGGATACTGTTGTTTTATGATCCATCTGCTCTCTTGTCATAGGCAACAACTTCTGGATGGAATTTCGCATACACATCTCATATTCGTACTCTTCCCCAGGAAGTGCCTCCATCTCCACATAGTACTCCATCCCTTTTCTGACTGTCTTTTTCTCCAATGGACTTGCCCCCTTTTCTAACTGTCTTTTCTCCAACGGATTTACCCTTTTTTCGGCTGGCTCTTTTTCAACGGACTTACCCTCTTTTCTTCCACACCATCCATTTCCTAATCTGGTCCGGGGCATTTCCCTTTTCCATCTGAATCTCAATCTGGTTATTCCAACTTCTGCCCAGCCAATCTCTTACCAGTGGAATCGGAAAATTTACTGCAATAGTTGCCTTGCCAACAATTTTTGTATTATTCTCCGTAATCTCACATTGTTCTAACTTGGACAAAATCATGCGTTTTTTTAACTGTTCGGAGGTTTCCTCTACTTTTTCTTCCTCCATGCTAAGTGTTCTCCCTGCAACATTTTCCTGCAGCCACGCCGCCGTCACACCCACATCATAAAAATAGCAAAGGGCTACCATCACAAACAGTACCAAAAAACAGGCAATCGATCCTATCACTGTAGCTTCCACCGTGAAATACCCGTCCTCCTCTTTCAATAACTGCATTCCTTGCATGGCCTCCTTCCGCTGCATTCCTCTTTGCTCACCGCATGTACTCGTCGAATCAATCCGCTGCAGGATATATCCTCGTGGTAACATTCTCCCTCCGGTGTAACGTAGAGTTTCTTTTTCTTTCCCGATTTTACACAAAAGGAACAGGCATCCATGGAGGGAGCTCCCTGATAATAACAATTCACATTCGTTACTTCCTTGACCGTAACATGCAAATGATAACACTGGCTGTCTTTATGATACACCTCACCATCTTCTGCGATGTATACATACCCAGCTCCATCCAAAGCTTCCACCGCCGTAGGACAATATCCATTCCATGCCTTCTGACTTACTTCACAGGTTAAGGGAAGCCGCCAGGTTCCAAGCAGCAAAAGTGGGAGTTTAACCCTGTATGTAACGCAAAGGTATATCTCTCCCGTTTCTTTTTTATATCTGGAACGGGACATATTGAAAAAAGATGTCTCCAATTCCTTTGTAAAATTTCCCTGTTTCTTCCGTTTCATAAACAGTGCCTTTGCAAGGTAAATACTGCTTCCTTCCTTTTTTTCGCTGCTGTACAAGTACTCTTTTCTAGCAATCTGACGCCCAGTCTCCACCAAAGCTGACTCCACCTCCTGCTGTAGCACAAAAATCTTTCCCCACATCAAAAATCCCACAAAGGCGCATAAAAGGAGAGGCAACACCACCGCCGCTTCCACTGTCATAGATCCCTCCAAAGGGGCAGAATGCGATGTTCTCTTTTCATGCCTATGTTGATATATTCCTACGTGCGCATGTACCTGGAGAGGTTTTATTTCTGAGCATTTTTTGTAAGGCATTTTTAAAAAAAAGAACATCGCACTCTGTCCCTCCTTAATATTGATATGTTTTCTTTGATTGAAATTCATAGGTTCCCGGTAAAAAAGAAACTTTCTGTGTCACAGTTGTTTGCAGTGCCACCCCTGCTCGCAGATTATGAACCATAAACCCTGGTTTCTTTTTTTGTATATTCACCTGCATAAGATCTTGCATACGAAGGATATTTTGTTCCTGTTTTCCAGACAACAAAAAGAGAAGCATCAGATACGTTTCATAGGTAAGTCCTTCTTTCTCTTTCCCATTCTCTCTCATACCTTTGACAGACCACCGAAAATTTCCCTTGTTTTTTAAAATCCCTATCTTTTCACCAGCAAGCAAACGTTTCACATCTTCTATGGCTTCCAACAAACTCACGGCAGAAAGAATGGTATATTTAGTAGCTTCCACAATAACAGCAGAGCCTGTAAATCCACTCATAGCAGTAGCAAGTACAAGGGCCTCTTCATTTAGTTCCACATCCTGATATGCATATATCGCATTAAAACAAAAACGGAGTAATATGAGACGCTGCATAACATATTCCAGATTTTCTTCATCTGTGGTGTTTCCACCCAAAATATATTCCATCTCATAGTTCAATACCGTATCCTCAAATTTTTCTTTTTTCCCATAACATGGAAAACATTTTTCCATATAGATGGCCAACATGCCCTTCTCGCTCCATGTACTTGTCTCCTTTCCTACTTCCTGACTCTCCATTAGTGTTCGAAAATCGGACAATTTAGAAAAAGACATGCCAGCCAGATTCATTTTTTCTCCCTTAGGAGTACCCGAAGGCAGACAAGATGAAGAAATTTTATTTTTTGAGATTTCCTTGCCTTCTGTTACATAAGAAAGCAATCCACCCTTCATAATAGATGCCAAAGTCTTCACCGGATTACTTTTCTGGGCATTTGTCACAGCCTCTGCCTGTTCTACAGAATAAGATGTTTCTGGGACCGATTCTGTATTTTCTTCCGGTAGTTCTTGTACGGCTGCATCTTTTTCATCCAATGTTTCCTTTAAACCATCCACCTTATCCAGTTGTGTCTTTGTATCCGTTGCATTTCCCTGCAACGTCTGAAGCAGTGCATCTGTCGTTACCTCATATTTCAAATATTCTTTGACCTGGGTAGTAAAATAACGATAGTTTTGCTCCTGCATCGTTCCAAAGGTAGCAATCTGCAAGTCTTCTAATCTCAAAAAATGCAGTGGAGTTCCCACCATTTTTCCCGCCGCTCTTGAAAAACAAGTTTCATAGTAGGCCTTTGTCTTTTCTTCCATATGAGCATCCATCCTTGGATCCAGAAAAAATAAATGATAACGTTCCAGAAGTTCCCTATCATAGTTTGCTGCAAGGTGTTCTAAGGCTCCCACCTGAACATAATTTGTCTTACTTTTTCCCTGGTAAAGAAGAACTCCGCCAAGGCATGTAAAGATCAAAGTTGCCATAACCAAAAATATCAGACAGGAAAAAACAGTAAAATATCCTCCCTCTATTTCATCATGTGTGTAAGTTTTCTTCATCTTTCTCCCTTCTACCGACGTTTATTTTACTTTGGAAACTCCGGAATTGATTTTTGTGAATATGTTAGAAACAACAGATTTGATGTTAGATTGGAATATCACAACTAATCCAATTAAGACCACGATAATCAGAATGACTTCCACAACACCCATTCCAGATTCATCCTTCAAAAATTCCCGAAGCAACGGATCCACCTCCCCTTCTACTTTCGTAGTAGTTTTTAACGTCCCTCTCCAAGGACGTATTTTTTTAAGAATATTTACTAAAAATCCTTTCCTGTTTAACCCAAAAGCTTAATAGCTTTGGAATTGAATAACAGCAGGCGCCATAACGATACACATCACCACAACCAACAATAGTAACATCGGAAATAGCAGCTTCGTCCCTGCTTCTTCCCCTTCTTTTTTTGCTAGGTCCAGCCGTTCCCGAAAAGCGGATTCTTCCTCCTCCTGAAGCACTTGCAAAAGTCCTTCGTTTCCCTTTTGATAATTTTGTACCAACAACGCCATCAAACGGATATAACAGTTTTCCCCTATTCTTCTTCCAAGGGCTTCATAGGCCTGTCCTTCACTCACTCCCGCTTTCCATTGATTTATCAAAATCAGCAGTTCTCGCTCCAAGTGTACTTTTCTTTGCTTTGCATGGCTGACATCTTCCTGCAAAAATTGAAATGCCATCCTTAGATTGAGTCCAGCACCCAAATATAGTGTCAGTTTGTTCACCACAATAGGATATTCTTCCAAAAGTTCTTTTTTTCGTTGCTGCCTCTGCTCTTTCTCCTTAATTTTTTCCCTCCAGTATGGAAAAATAAGAATAGGAATCAACAATAGAAACCATCCCGCAGGATTCACCGGCGCAGTTTTTGAAATATTCACTCCTTCTACCATGGCCGGCACATAAAAACTGCTTTCTCCTCTTGTTCGTTCTTCCAAATCAGCAATTGTTTCTTTGACATTTCGAAAAAGCAACTCTTCTTCTGACAAGATAGGTCCCTTCACAAAGAGATAAATATCTTCCATCTCCATCTCTTCCTTATAGCAAAGAAGCAGGGACACTCGCACCTTGATCGCCTCCTCTTCCTGCATTGCTTCGTTGCACACCGTTCCATCTGTATTGACCAAATCTGGCTCCTCAGAAATCCATTCTGCCGTCAATCCTCCTGGAATCTCCGTCATAAAGTTCAAGTTGCTGCGCACTTCCATGGCAGATACATTATCTCCCAGCATCTCTTTCCTCGCCCACTGAAAGCCTTTGCTAAAAGCTTCCTGCAATCCTTCCTCTGTATAATCCTGGGATTCCACTAAAAAAGAAATCTCCTTTCCCTCATCGTCATACAGTGTCTCCTCCTTGTTTCCTTCCCCATAAGTATTACGCTCCACTAGGATAGGATTCTGATTCTTTTTGCGAATAAAAAAGGTGACAAATACCAGTGTCATTACTAAAATCACTGACAAAAAATAAATTCGATTCCACTTCTTTCTGTTCATACTGAAATAACCTCTAGATACGAATGTGAATAATCTTCTCCGCCCAATATCCAGCCACAAAGATCACACATAGACAAATCATCATAAAGATTCTAGAAACAACCCCCTCATAAAGAGGGGTTAAATAAGACGGATTGGTTACCGTAAGATAAATAAGAATAAAATAGGGCATAGCCAGCATAATGTTCTTTTCCAACTTCTTTCCTGCCAAAAGCTGTTCCATCTCCAACTGCACTTGAATACTTTCACCAATATGTTCTGCTGCCACTTTGCTGATTTGTACCAGATTGCCTCCCTGTTTCTTTGCTACTGCCAAAATCTCAGCATAGCTGTGAATTTCTTCAATTCCACTTCGCTGTGCCAAATCACGAAATAGCTGTTCCACCGTTTCTCCCAATGTCAGTCTTTTCTCCATCCACAATAATTCCTGCTGCATCGGTGATGACTCCTCCAGACGTTCCAAATCTTTTCTAGCAACGGAAATGGTCTGTTCCATGGCATATCCAGCCTGCAAGGAAAAGGCTATAGATAGAATTACTTCCTTAAAATCATCCCGCAATTTTTCTACCACTTTCTGCCTTCTTGCTTTTCTTTCTTCTCTTATTCGCCACAGTCCGTAGGGAATCAGTAAGACAACGCCCCAAAGAGATCGAAAAAACAAAATCCCTAGGAAAAATACGATTGCACTATTTTTTACCAATTCCAATGCCCACTCCCTCTTAGAAAAAGAATAGCTATCATACTGTCTCATAACGGAAATCTCATTTTTTTGCTGCTGTTTTTTACTCTCTTCTCGCTCTCTCTTCTGCTGCTTTTTCTTTCCTCGCACTATCTGCCGCTTTTCCCTCTCTTCTTGCCCGCTCTTCCAACGCATCAAACTTTCCCTCCCATCCAGAAAGTTCCAATTTTATCCTGTTTTGCAATGTACCGCACCAGATCCATCTGCCATAGATTTTTCCTTCTCTTTCTTCCATCTCCTGAAAACGCAAGATGGGAGAAAGCTGTACTTCTGTCCCTTCTGTGCCAAGCACCTCCACCACTTCTAGTACCTTTCTCGATTTGTCCCGGAGTCGCCCAATCTGAATAAGCACGTCCACCGCAGATCCAATCTGCCGTCGAATCGCCCCCAGCGGCATCTCACACTCCATAAGAATCATCGTCTCCAAACGACTGATGGCATCTTTACAGGAATTAGCATGACAGGTAGAAAGGGAACCATCATGTCCTGTATTCATGGCCGCATTAATCATAAAGAATGCCTCTTCGCCACGCACCTCACCCACAATCAATCGATCTGGCCGAAGACGCATAGAAGCACGAATCAAATCCTTTATAGCAATGCCATGTTCTCCCTCCACATTATTGTTTCTGGTCTCCAGTCGTACTAAATTAGGAATTCCACGAAGATTCAATTCCGCCGAATCTTCTATGGTAATGATCCTTTCATCCTCCGGAATAAATTCGGACAGCAAATTCAACATCGTCGTCTTTCCACTTCCTGTACCGCCACTGACGATCATATTGTATCTAGCTTGTACCAAAATCTGAAGCAGTTCTGCCACCAAATCATCCAACGTGCCAAGTTCCACCAATTTCTCCATATGCCATACTTGATCGCGAAATTTGCGTATGGTCATGGTAGTTCCATCTAAGGCAATGGGTTCCAGGATTACATTCACTCTGGAGCCATTCTCCAATCTTGCATCTACAATAGGATTCATCCGATTCACTGATCGATTAGCCCCAGCCACAATCTGCTGCACAATGTCCTCATAGCGTTCCTTACTCTCGAAACGATATTCTGTCTGTACCACTTCTCCATCCCGCTCCACAAAAATCTGATCGTAACCATTAATCATAATCTCCGAGATGCTGTCATCTTCCACTAGCTCCTGCAGTACATCCAGCTTGCGAAGACGATTAAATACCTGCTGACGCAATCTCGTCTTTGTCTCCAGATTCATATGTACCTGCTTCGTCTCCTGCAAGATAACCCTATCAATCCAATGATACACCTGTGCATCGGATACCTCTTGGGACAAATCCATCTGCTCTCTCACTTTTCTTCCAATCTCACTGACCGTAGGCACTGAATTGCTGTCAAAATCCTTCTCCCTCCAAATATTTGACTTCATCAAGAAATCCCTCCTGGTTCCATGGCTTCTTTGGTACTTGAATAAAGATAACTTTCTCCTTTTTATCTCCATTCACTTCCAACAACATGTTCTGAAAAACCTTCAGCTTCTCTTCCTCTCTTTCTCCCGAAACAACTGGCACATACACTTTATCAAAGGCATCCAATATCTCCAGGTGATCCAACATCCCTGTTCCAAAATCAAACAACAGAGACTTTCCGCCCGGAACGCCTCGCATTTGTTCAAAAAACCATAAAAAATCCTCGGACTGTACTCGGTGAATATCGGAAAAAAATTCTGGGGAGGGAATCATGCGAATCCCCTGCCATTCCTCAGAAAGTGCCTCCAAGGTCTCTCCAATATCTTTCTTTCGATTTCTGATGTGGTATAACAACTCCTCCATGGAATTTCTATCTTTTCCTACTGTGCCATATTCTTCCATACCTAGATAAAAAAAAGAATGTTCCTTGCAATACGCTAATGAGAAATCCGTCACACCACTTCGACCAATGGGAGAATGAACTGCCACCAATCGTTCTCTGCCCCTGTCATCTATTCCTTCACTGTTTTGACTGGCAAGTACCGCTCTCATATCCAAAAAAATCTGTTCCGCCTCTTGGTAGGGCAAAATGCAGTCTGTTCCCTCGCCAAAAAATATCACCGGAATAGTAACGGAATCTCTGTCACAGAAATCCTTCTGCAAAAAGAGAACATCCATCGAAGAATCCTCCACGCTCTCCAAAAGTCTCTCCTTCTCTGTGAAAAGTTCAATCTGCCAAAGTCCTTTCTTCTGGATATAATCCACCAAATGACACCAATAGCCACTCTTCTTGGCACCAATTCCAACCCGCATATTCCTTCCCTCCTTTCCAGACTATGCTTCTATTCGGCCAGCAAAAACTGATCCGAGACAAGAAAGTACACCCGAAATTCTTGTTCACGCTCTACATCAGAAAGCAGGATCAAAGCAGTCCCATCACTCTTCCCACCAGATAACCTGCCAACACCCCAACGGAAACCAAAACTCCTCCACTCTGACAATCCTCCTGATTGTCTCGGTCAAAGGGATAGCTTATGCTTCCCCTGATTCCCACATCATCTCGCACATAACAATAGAAATGCTGCATCCGCTCAAAAAAATTCCCTCTGAAAGCCATCAGAAAGACACTATAAACAGCCGTTGCCACAGTTCCTAGAAAAAGCAAATGGAACACCCGCTCTCCAAGGTAAAACGCCGCTGTCATAAAAATCTTCACATCGCCTCCCCCTAAAATCTTCCAAAGCCAGAAAGGAAAGAGCACCGCAAAGATCAAAAGCGCCTGCTTACCAAGGGCAAAAGCCACATTCGTTCCATAGGAAACAACATGCATCCCTAGTCCTATACTGCCAAAAATAAGACAGAGCCAATTCGGAATTTTAGCTTTCCTGTAATCGAACAGCACAGCCAAACTTAAAAATAACAATAGCATTCCCTGTAACATAATATCCTCCTCTTCCATTATCTGTAATTTAAGTTAAATATATCATATCAAACAACCTTTGTCTACCTTTTTTTCTTTTTTCTATCTATTTTTCCATTTTTATCCTTAACTCACATTCTAATAAACAAACTCTATGATTCCCCTTTTATGTTGTTCTAACTGCTGCATTTTTCTTTCCAGCTTTTCGGATATTTACCAAGGAAGTCTCATATATTAAACCAGGACAGGAAAGGAAAGAATTTCTATCGAATATTTCTCTCTTTTTCCTGCCCCTATATTTTTCTGTATTTCCAGAAAGGAGTTGCCATGATCCACAAAGTTATCATCATCGCCATCCTGACCCTCTGTTTTCTTTTTGCCCTTCTTCAGATGATAAAAAACAAGCCGCAGTACCTTGTGTTACTCGGTATCCGCGGCTTTTTCTGTATGATTCTGATTCAAATAATCAATGCTCTATGTGAGATATTTCATCTAAGCACCATCCTGCAGGGGAACCCCTTCACCCTAATCAGCGGTGCTTTGCTTGGTGCACCAGGTATTTTACTATTATACCTGTCCAAGATTTATCTACTTTAATCATCTGATCAGAAGAGGTTGATAATCTTATCCATCACTTTATTTAATACGTCTTTCACAGACTGCCAGAAGCTTTTTGATTTGACATCGATGCCCATATCCACCAGTTTGTCATAGACCGCCTTGGCCTGTTCCTTTAACTGGTCCATATCAATATCAAGGTTTTTGATTTTTTCCATCAATTCCAGAATCAACTGTCTGTCTTCCTCGGACAATTTGATTTCCAACTGATCGGCAGCTTCTTCTACGGCATTCATAATATCCTCTTCGGATTTCAGATTGCCTTCCACAACTTTTTCCTTTATCAGGGCAATCAGCGCTTCCGCATCGTCGGAATCTCCAATATTTTCTGCAAGTTCTCCCGTTGTCACCAATTCATTGGTGGCTGCATCCTTGCTCTCCTCTGAAATGGCCTCTCCTGTCATTTTCTCATAGGCTTTCATAACTCCAACCAAAGCGGCGGTACCAGTAATATTAAATGGTCCTGCTACCTTAATACTGGCATTTTCCACTCCGGCTGTAGCCAGCGCATTTCGATACATGCCGCTGGTGCAGTAAGTGATATTGCTGGTCTCTACATCGATACCTTCTCCCTCATCTTCTATCTCTACTAAAACAGAGGATAAGGCTCTGGAACCAATCACACTGGCAGATAAATAATCATCCAGATATTCATGTTCCTCCGCATTGGTCACTTCCCCAATGGTATATTCTCCTAAATCTTCTTCCTCTACATCCAACAGATCCAGGACAATGGCCTTTTCGGATTCCTTCAAATCTGCACCCAGAGATAAATATGTTTTTTCCGTCACACCATCGGCAGACACTGATAAGCTGTTTCCCAAAACCAAAGCCGCCATGATGATTGACAATGCACGTTTTTTCATAGTTTGTTCCTCCTTATTTTCCTTCTATATCCATTCCTTTTTGCCCTTTTTATGACGCCATTATAGCATGTTCCATTTCCAGTGAAAACTTCTGTGGTTTACCCATTTTTCCTTCTATACATTTTCCTCAAAATGTTGCTCTTTATCCTCTTCTTCGATAATCACTGCTTTTTTTCTATGAAAATATACACTGATGACAATAAAGAAGAAAATGCCTGCCAGTGTAAGGAACAAACCTTCTCGAAATCCAGGGGAAACATAGGAAAGTGATACATTATGAAATCCCTCCGTCATATCGATGGCTAAAAGTCCATCCGCAAGAACCACTTTTTCCACTTCCTCGCCGTCCACCAGCACGGTCCATCCCTCATCGTATGGAATGGAGAAAAGTACCAAGCCATCCTCTGCCTTATTGACATAGCCCTCCAGGGAATCGCTGGTATAATAGGTCACAACCACCCTCTCTTCATAAAGCTTTTCATAAATGGCCTGGAATCTTTTTTCTTTGAAATCCGCCGCAGAAAGTCGAACTACGCCAGAATTGTCTCCCTCATCCTTCAGCTGCATAGAAACCGTCACCATCTGTCCCGGTTCAATCAGTCCAATGTGATAAATCTCTGAGTTGATTTTCTTGTTCACTCGAACCTCTTCTCCCACTTTTACAATAGTGTTTTCTACTCGGCTGCCGTCATAATGAATATAAAGATCTTCCCCTCCCGTAGTAGGAATAGTGAAAACGATATTGTTTGCCTGACTGCTGGTGTTGGTAAACCGATATTCCCCTCGGTTAGTGCGAGTTGCCGTACATTCATAGGTCTGTGGGTCTGGAATCTCAATATCCTCAAAGATTTCTCCCATGTGAAAAGCATCGTTTACAAAACTATTTTGCACATCAAAAGGATATACCGTCTGATAATTCCACTCGTCCAGATGCCCGGTTAATCCATAACCTATGGCAGTGTCATAAGGATTTTCCAACAAGTCCATATTTTCATAGGATTTTACAATCTTGAAACCATTGATGTTAGCATCCGCCCCTCTTCGAATGTTATATTTTACATTCATCAACACATTGGTAAGAGGACTGGACCCGCGATATAAGTACTCATTGGCACCGGTATAGAAGCCCCAGTGATCCATCATGGAAACTGCTCCGCCGTTGGCAGTGGAGCCAAAGAGACTGACACATTTTAATCCATGCCAGATTTCTTCATCCAACATCTTGGTGGATACCAAACTGGTGCGCACCAGTTCATCCCCAATATCCTCCTTGATGGTTTCTATCATCTCTGTGTCCGAATAAAATTTATCAATCTGAATCTGTCCATTTTCCGAAAAGCCGTAGGCTGCCATCACAATAATCTCTGCCATCGCCACCAATCCAATCACTGCCATGCCTTTCTTCCAGGAAATCCGCTTTGTCACATAAGCCAGCAAAAATCCACCATAAAAAAGAAGCAGTGCCAAGGTAAGCCAAAACTCCAATTTCCCCGGTTCGGTGTCTGCCCCCTTCGCAATCACCACCACCGATAAGACGCCCAAGATTGTTGCCAAGGCAATATGATGTTTTTCCATCACAGAAATTTTTTCCAAGGCCTCAAATCCAGTAAGAATAATCAAAAACAAATATAAAAAGGCAAAACGATTGGGAATGCCATACTGATCATGGAATCCATGCCAGATAAAATTAAGCACTGTTTCGTTGAAACTCAGCAGAAAAACGCCCAAAAATAGGGCTCTTTTTCCCTTTTCTCTCCAGGAAATCTCTCTCCCAAGGAAATAGACAAACACCAAAAGTATCGCCAATATACTGATATAAAGATTGGCATTTCCATCGAAATTATCATTGGTAATCGGTGCTGTTGCCACCAAGTGCGTTTTTAGAATATCGTATCCATTGGTAAGCCACCGATGCGCCGGCAAGGACATAGAATCCGCAGAGGCTGTATTCATAATACCCAAAAAGGCCGGCATCAAACCGATCCCTGCCAGTGCCGCCCCTAAAATAGAGTACCAGGCAAAACAAAGCCCTCTGCCAAAAAGGCTTTTTCCATCTTTGTGTTCATAAAATAAGAACCAAAGTACCAGAAAAATGCAGATCATAAAGGCAATATAAAAATTGCCTAACATCGCCAGCGCAAGACAAAAACTATACAGTCTTCCGTCCTTTTTCTCCATCATTTTATCAAAACCCAATAAAATAAGTGGAAACATCACAATGGCGTCCATCCACATAATGTTCCAACTGTATCCCACAATATAGTTGGAAAAAGCAAAGGCCGTGGAAAAAATCAGCACTTTACTATTATTTTTGTTGCTTCGGTGAATCAAAAAAACTCCTGTGGTAAGTCCTAAGAGACCAATCTTTACTACTAAAATCCAACTGAAGGCTGCGTTTAACATCGTCTTCGGAAAAAGCAGCATCAAAAGATTCAGCGGACTAGCCAGATAGTAAGACCATAAGGAAAGAAAATTATACCCCAGTCCTCCGTTCCAGGAATAAAAAAAGGAATCCAAATTCCTCACTTTTTCATGATATTCTGCAAAAAACGGCATGTACTGATGCAAGCCGTCAATAATAGCCAATGATTTATCACCAAAGGGTTCCACTCCGTAGACGATGCAAAGCACCGTCATCACAAGAAAGGGAATGAAAAAACTCCCTATGTAGATTTTATGATCAAGCAGCCACGTTTTTATCCCTCTTTTTTTCGTCAACTTATATCCCCCTTACATCTCCGGAATACGCCGCAATACTTCCCGGCTTCCTATACCAATCAGCGTTCCCGTTATTATTCCAGCCACCATCAGCACTGGAAAATAATACATAACACTGCCATTTTCCATCAAGAAAACAGCGGCCACAATCTGTCCCAAATTGTGAAATACTCCCCCAGCGACGCTGACTCCCACTATACTAAATCCCTTGGCCTTTTTCAAAAGCAGCATCACAAGAAAACTTACAATGGCGCCAGCAAAACTATATAAAATAGAAAATAAATTTCCAAATAAAAATCCTCCCAGCAAAATACGCAGAGCGGACACCAGGGCTGCATCCTCCCATGTTCCCCGATACAAAATGACCACCGTCACCAAATTGGCCAGACCAAGTTTAATCCCCGGTGCGCCAAAGTAAAAGGGCACCTGAGATTCCACGTAGGAGGTAATCAATGCTAAGGCAGTAAACATCCCTAAAAAAGCTGTTTTCTTAGTCATTCTTCTTTCCTCTTCTATGCTCTTTCTTCCATTTCAGTAAGGTAATCAGCATATTCCATCTCTTTTTCACCATAAAAAAGAGGGAACCATGGGTAAGCTCCGTCACATTATTTCCATGTCTGCGATACAAAAGTAACGGTTCTTCTATGAGGGCTACCTTACCCAAACATTCTGCGGTAGCTCCAATCCAATAATCGTGCATGTAAATCTGAGCTGGAAATGGCAAAATTTCTTCCACCATCTCTTTGCGAAATGCCATACAGCATCCCACATAAGAATTTTTCCACAAATTTTTGAAAAATCCAGTACCAGACCCACGCAACGCAAAAAAGGAGGCCTCTATTTCCTTTAAGTCCGCATCTACAATCTTTGCATCGTGAAGCACCGCCTTCACTTCTTTATCATGAAAAGCCCGCTTTACCAATTCTACCTTGTTCGGCATCCATACATCGTCCTGGTCACTCAAAAAGATAATGTCTCCACTGCACATTAATATGGCATGCTCAAAATTTTTGACCACACCTTCACCCGGTCCCTTGGTTACAAAAATACGCCGGTCTTTTTCTTCCCATTCCAACAACATGTCTACAGAACCGTCTAAAGCTCGATCCACGGAGATAATCACTTCATCCTGCGGTCCTAACTGACATAGAATCGATTGTAACTGTTCTTTTATATACTCTGCCCCATCATAGTAAGCTAGAGCTACTGAAATCTTCATCTTTTTTAACTCCCATTAATATAAGACAATATCATCGTCTCTTTTTTTCTTTTCCAGAAGATAGGCTTCTCGCTCTTCTTCCGTCATATTGGCAAGGCGTTCTTCCTCATCCACACTTTTTGACAAACCTTTTTCAAAAAAAATCTTATTTACCTGACTATCCAGATTTCCAATCACTGATGATGCCATTCTTTTTCTCCCTCTCTTTCCTTTTTACCGGTATCTTTTCTTGATAAATCCCTTATGGACAAATTTCTTTAATAAATACCATATCCATGGGTTTCCTTCACCATACGAACTGCCGTCATATGACTCCAATCCATATATTCCTGATGAAAGGAATCTCGAAGAAGCTGATTGTACTCTTCCTCCTTCATACCTGGCACCCGATAAAAAAATTCTGTGCCAAACTCATGTAAAATCATAGTGGAAGAAGCCCGATGATAACGAATACTGCTGGTCTGAATCAGCATCATACTCTTATCGTCCGCATCTTTGATCATTACTCTCATTATAACATTCCTTCCTGCTTCTCTTGTCTCAATTTATTTTTTCCCCATCAGTGCTTCCAATTCTTTCAACTGATCTGCAAACTGATCCTTCAGCGCATCCAACTGTCCGCCGATGTCCTGTTTTTCCTCTTGACTAAACTCGTGGTATCCCTCCAGATTTCCACTCATGGCCGGCACGTCCTTTTTCTCCTCAGCGATTTCTTCCTCTAAGCCTTTTCCCGGAACAAATCGCTGCATGGAAGCCCCCGGAATTTTCTCCATATAAAAATACACTTCCGGTTTCATTCCAATCTCTTCCTTGTAAACGGGATCTTTCACATACTCTGGATGGTATTTCTGATAAAAGGCCAATAAAAATCGAGCCCCCTCTTCTGATTTTAACTCGATAGCCTGTTCCATCTTTTCATTAAAATAGAGATAATACTTATAAAAGTATGGATATTTTCTTTTTTCCATCGTCATGCTGGAAACCCCTTCAAAAAAATCCACCGGGGT
>CAYLUV010000010.1:0-28312 GCA_964386955.1 uncultured Lachnospiraceae bacterium | reverse complement strand
TGCGTAAGGTGGTTTGGGATGGTGTCAATGCTCATGTCATTCTGTTTGGTGTCAAGGATGATGAAATCGAGTATCCGGAAATAGCTGCCGTAGCATCCGGTAATACTGAGGACGATGACGAAACAGAGGAATTGCTGGACTTCTCCGACGTAGATTATGACGAGGACGATATGGAGGATGAACGCCTGGGAAAAATTGAACCCCTCAGTGTATCAAAAACGCATTGGGGGGAGGATAGCAAATGAACTTTTGATGGTGTTTCGCAAAGAGAAAAAATGCGCCAGAGATGTTTCCCTGTATGAACCCATTGGCATAGACAAAGAGGGAAATGAAATTAGTCTTATGGATATCATTCACTGTGAGGACGATAACCTGTTTAACCTTTTATTATACTCCAGCAATCGGGCTAAGTTATATGAGGAGATTGCAGCCTTACCGGACCGGAAGGAAAAGCAAGTGCTGATTCTTCGGTATGGACTTTATGGAGGGGAGGAACTTCCCCAAAGGGAGGTGGCGAGAATTCTTGGTATTTCAAGGTCCTATGTATCTCGTATTGAAAAGAGGGGTATTGAACATCTACGAAAAAAATTCTGTCAATGATGGAAGTATATTTTGTATGATTTTTCTTATCCTATAGATAGGATGTCGGAACAGGAAAAAGGGAAGATTTCTCCGACATTTTATCACAGATTAGGAAGGAAAAATAAAATGAGACCGCAAAAAGGAAAACAGAGTATCTATTTTAACAAAAAGGTATATATAAGGGCTTCTGCAGCTATCGTGGGAAAAAAGGAGGGAGAAGGTCCCCTTTCTTCATTCTTTGATCAAGTGGTGGAGGACCCTTTTTTTGCTGAAAAAACATGGGAGGAAGCGGAGAGTAAGTTTATCAGCGAATCGGCGGTACTGGCCATTGAAAAGGCAGGATTGACAGAGAAGGACATTCGATTTGCCTTTGCAGGGGATTTGTTGGGACAGTTGATTGCCAGTTCCTTTGGAATAAAAAATCTGGAAATTCCCTATATTGGCCTTTATGGGGCCTGTTCCAACATTGGTCTGGCCTTGGGAATTGGGGCTATGACAGTGGCAGGAGAATTCGCAGAACATGTGCTTTGTGCAGTTTCCAGCCATTTTGGAAGTGCAGAGAAACAGTTTCGCTATCCGCTGGAATATGGAAATCAGCGTCCTCAATCCACCACTTATACTGTAACGGGAAGTGGAGCATTTGTGCTTTCCAATCATGGAACAGAGTGTTCTCCCGGGGTTATGATTCGAGGAGCAGCATTTGGAAAGGTAGTGGATTACGAAGTGCGGGATGCACAAAATATGGGGGCTGCGATGGCTCCGGCAGCAGCGCATATCATTTTCCAGTTTTTGCAGGATTTTTCTATGAAACCAGATAACTTTGACAAGATTATTACGGGAGATTTGGGAGTGATTGGAAAAGAAATTCTAATTAAACTATTAAAAGACAATCATATAGACATTTCCAACAATCACATGGACTGCGGTATCGAGATTTTTGACAGTGAGAAACAGGATACACACAGTGGCGGTTCTGGATGTGCCTGTTCTGCAACGGTGCTGGCATCCTATATTATGGATAAAATGAAAAAAGGGGAGTGGAAGAAGGTACTCTTTGTACCTACGGGAGCCATGTTTTCCCCTACCAGTTTTAATGAAGGACAGGCAGTGCCGGGGATTGCTCATGCAATTTGGCTGGAAAAGGAGGAAGAGTAGATGGACTATATCAAAGCATTTGTAGTGGGAGGATTCATCTGCGTTGCGGTGCAGATTTTGTTGGATCGAACGAAACTTATGCCAGGTCGGGTTATGGTGTTGTTGGTAGTATCTGGTGTGCTGCTTGGCGCAGTAGGCATTTATGAGCCTTTTTCGAAATGGGCTGGATGCGGTGCCACCGTACCCTTATGTGGATTTGGTTACCGACTCTGGGATGGTGTAAAAACAGCAGTGAATGAAAATGGTTTTCTAGGACTGTTTATGGGAGGATTCAAAAATTCGGCGGTGGGCATTTCTGGAGCACTTCTCTTTGGATATGCGGCAGCCCTCGTTTTTAACCCTAAGATGCGAAAATAGAGGTGGCTGAACTGTTATAACAATTTAACTCTTTATCACGTGAAAGCTTGCTCTTCTTCATAGATGTGTGGTATACTGTTGTCACTTGGTGAGAAAAACAGGATTGACTAATCGAAAACCATGACAACAGGAGGATAATCAGATGGTAAAATTATATGATGGAGGAGCTTATCTGGTGAACGGCACCGAGATTGTTGCCGACAATCAGGAAGCACAGGCAATTTTAAAGAGCAAATTAGGAAATCAGGTTCCAGCAAAGGAAGAAGCGGCAAAGGGAACCATTGCGTACCGTATTTTGGAAGCCCACAATACTTCCGGCAATATGGATAAATTAAAGATTAAATTTGATAAATTGACATCCCACGATATTACCTTCGTCGGTATCATTCAGACAGCCAGAGCATCAGGATTGGAGAAATTCCCGATTCCCTATGTTCTTACCAACTGCCACAACAGTCTCTGTGCAGTAGGAGGAACCATCAACGAGGATGATCATATGTTTGGTCTTACCTGCGCGAAGAAATATGGCGGTGTCTATGTACCACCTCATCAGGCTGTTATTCACCAGTATGCACGTGAAATGTTAGCAGGCGGCGGCAAGATGATTTTGGGTTCTGACAGTCATACCAGATATGGAGCACTCGGTACCATGGCCATGGGAGAAGGCGGACCGGAGTTAGTAAAACAGCTTCTTTCTCAGACCTATGACATCAATATGCCTGGGGTAGTAGGTGTTTATCTGACCGGAAAACCAATTCCAGGAGTAGGTCCTCAGGATGTGGCACTGGCCATCATCGGTGCTGTATTTGCAAATGGCTATGTAAATAATAAAGTGATGGAATTTGTAGGTCCTGGAGTGGCAAATCTTACTGCAGACTTCCGTATCGGCATTGATGTTATGACCACAGAAACCACCTGTCTTTCCTCTATCTGGAAAACAGATGGACAGATTAAGGATTGGTATGATATTCACGGAAGAAGTGAAGATTATGAGGAACTGAATCCTGCAGCGGTGGCTTACTATGATGGCATGATCGAGATTGATCTTGGCACGATTCGTCCAATGATTGCTATGCCATTCCATCCAAGCAATACCTATACGATAGAGGAATTAAATGCAAATCTTTATGACATTTTAGATGATGTGGAAAAGAAAGCCTTAGTCAGCTTAGATGGTCAGGTGGAATACACACTGAAGGACAAGGTAAGAGATGGACGTCTCTATGTGGAACAGGGCATTATCGCTGGCTGTGCAGGTGGTGGATTTGAAAATATCTGTGCTGCGGCTGATATCTTAAAAGGAAAAAATATTGGAGCAGATGAGTTTAACCTCAGCGTTTATCCAGCAAGTATGCCTGTATTTATGGAACTTGTGAAAAATGGCTCTGCTGCTGATCTGATGGCAGCGGGAGCGGTAATGAAGACAGCGTTCTGTGGTCCATGTTTTGGTGCTGGAGATACGCCATGCAACAATGGACTGAGTATCCGTCACTCTACCCGTAACTTCCCAAATAGAGAGGGATCTAAGCTACAAAATGGACAGATTGCCTCTGTAGCATTGATGGATGCCCGTTCTATTGCGGCTACTGCAGCTAATAAGGGATATTTGACAGCAGCTACGGATGTGGATACGGTATTTACTAACAAGAAATACTTCTTTGATTCCTCTATTTATGAGAACCGTGTCTTTGACAGCAAGGGAGTGGCAGATCCATCGGTAGAGATTAAATTTGGTCCAAACATCAAGGATTGGCCAGCCATGTCTCCATTACCAGAGAACATGGTTTTAAAGGTAGTATCTGAGATTCACGACCCAGTTACCACAACGGACGAATTGATTCCATCTGGAGAGACTTCCGCCTACCGTTCTAATCCTCTGGGATTGGCAGAATTTACTCTTTCCAGAAAAGATCCTGCCTACGTAGGAAAAGCCAAAGAAGTACAAAAGGGACAGAAAGCGTTGGAGGCAGGACAGTGTCCAGCAGATGTTTTACCTGAGATCAAAGGAGTGATGGATCAGATCCATACACAGTATCCAGAAGTGTGCAAAGATAACCTTGGCATTGGTAGTACAATTTTTGCGGTAAAACCGGGAGATGGTTCTGCCAGAGAACAGGCAGCTTCCTGCCAGAAAGTATTGGGTGGCTGGGCAAACATTGCCAATGAGTATGCCACAAAGAGATACCGTTCCAATCTGATTAACTGGGGTATGCTTCCATTTATCATTGAGGAAGGAGCACTTCCATTTGCCAATGGCGATTATCTTTTCCTGCCGGATGTGAAAAAAGCCATTCAGGACAAGGCTTCCACATTTAAGGCATATGTGGTAAAAGAGGATGGACTGCAGGAATTTACTTTGAAGATGGGCGAACTGACAGAAGATGAAAGAGAGATTATCTTAAAAGGATGTCTGATCAACTACAATCGCATCGACAAATAAATACAAAAAAGAATGGCAAGCCGCGTTTATGGCTTGCCATTTTGTATGTCTAAATTGTAATTCCCAGAGGTTCCAGACTTCGCTTTAAAATTCCATTCATGTAGGCGATGGCGATGCCATAGTTTACCATAGGAATCTTTTGTTGTCTGGCCCGTTGCTGTCGGTTTTTCATCTCTTTTTCATTTAGAGTGCATCCGCCGCAGTGAACGATCAGAGAATATTTTTGAAGATCCTCCGGGAACCCAGTACCGCTGGAGGTTTCTATATGAATCTCTTTTTTGGTATATTCTTTGATCCATCGTGGAAGCTTTACTGTGCCGATATCATCGCATTGTCTGTGATGGGTACAGCCTTCTCCCATTAAGATGTAATCCCCATCCTGTAACTGTTCCAATGCCTTTGTCCCTTGAATGAGATCTGGAAGTTCTCCTTTGTATCGAGCAAAGAGAATGGAAAAGGAGGTAAGGGGAATGTCCTTTGGCACGATTTTAGCAACTTTTCCAAAGGCTTGAGAGTCTGTAATCACAAGTCTTGGCGGTTTTCCCAGTTGCTGCAAAGTATCAGCAAGCTCTGTATCTCTTACCACAATGGAGATGCCGCCGTGGTCTAAAATATCCCGAATGGTCTGCTGTTGAGGAAGAATCAAACGTCCCTTTGGTGCTGCCTTATCAATGGGAACAACCAACACCACAAAATCTCCTGGTGCGATAAGATCCCCTACGATGCACTTCTCATTTCGTTCTTGAAAGCGTTCGCCGAGATGATTTTTTAAAGAGTCGATGCCTTCTCCGGTGAAGGCAGAAACAGGGATAACCGGAAATCCAGTTTTTTCGGCTACATTTTTTTGTTCTTCCCAATGTTCTACGGTGTCTATTTTATTCAGAAGCAATAGCGTTGGAATCTTTCGCTCCTTTAATTCCTGTATTAATGTTTCTTCCAGAGCGGAAAGGGATTCTTTGACGTCCAAAACAAGCAGAGCAATGTCGGTTTTGGATAATACTTCCCTTGTCTTGGCAACACGAAGGGCGCCCAAGTTGCCCTCGTCGTCCAACCCCGGTGTATCAATCAATACCACAGGACCGATAGGTAATAATTCCATGGCTTTGTATACGGGATCTGTGGTGGTTCCCTTTACATCGGATACGATGGCAATATCTTGGTTGGTAATGGCATTGATCATACTGGATTTTCCAGCATTTCGCTTGCCAAACAGTGCAATATGTACGCGTTCTCCTCTTGGTGTCTCGTTCATTCCCATAGCGATACCTCTTTCTTCTAGGATGGCTGTCTAACATTTTATAAAGTGGTGGAGATAATAGATACCAGTTCATCACAAAACATCTTAATCAAAATTTCTTTGTTGATCTCCTGGTCTTTTTCTAAATGCTTGGAAAATAGCACAGGGCACAAATCCTTAGCATCTGCCATGGAAAGCATTCCCCAACTGAGCTGATCTAACAGGTGCGCCAGAAAAGAGGCTTTTCCGGTCCAATAACCAGATGAGAGAAGAGGGGAAGCCTTTTCCATAAATGCCTTCTGATCCAAAGATTTTTCTCCCGCTAAAAACTGTACTAAAGTGTTATTTTTATAAATAGCATACAAAAAGTCTTCGTTTACTCCAAAACGATCCAGTCGTTTTAGGACATGATGCTGATATTCCGGTGTTACATCTGTCTGCAGGCCGATGGTCTTCTTTAATGCCTTAATAATGGTGAGACAAATCATCTCCCCTAATTTGCTGTCTTTTCCAGCGGCAGTGAGGGTAAATTCTGTGGACGGATCACAGATCAAAATCATGCCGTCTGTGCCGGAACCGGTAGCCAATCCCTCGGAATAGAGACTAGGACAGAGCAATTCTCCAACGGCAACTGTCTTTGCTTCTGCGGCAGTGATAAAACTGCGAACCATGGCTCCCGGAGAAAGATTGGCATTGATGTGGAGAATAATATTGATGGTACCTGGCTGGTAGCTGGTGTACTGGCTGTCAATCTCCTCCCAACAGGCAGGATCTCCCGCCCTTGCGCCGTTCTTGTCAATACCTCCGGTAACTGCGGCAGTGACTGTAAGGGGAAAACCGTTGGAGAGTTCAGTCGTCATCTCTTCAATCACAAGATTTTCCATGTCTGCGGCAGTGCTAAGTCCCGTGGACATCTGGGGATTGATCTCTAATTTATCCCAAGCAATATTTTCTAGGTGTTCCTGATAGGTGGATTCCGCCATCTCACAGAAGCTTTCCTCATTTTTTTCGTCAAAATTAAATACATAATCCAACTGTTCCTGAAATCCGCCATTTAGAGCGGAGGAACTTAAAATTGTTCTATATCCCTCAAAGGTCATAATAATCCCTTTGTTTTTGCGTGTAATCTGGTCGCCATTTTGGCATGTGTGAAGCAGCATTTTCCAGCTCCTTTCTGCAATTTTTTGTTCTTTTTTTATTTTAACACAATGAAGTGGAGTTTCAAGGGAAAGGTGACAAATGTTTTTCTTTATGTTATAGTTAGTTTACGATTTTTTAAATTAAAGGAGAAATTATTATGAATAAAACAATTATCGCAACAGACAAATCCCCAGCAGCTATCGGACCATATTCTCAGGCAGTGGAAGTGAACGGTATCGTATACACTTCTGGTATGATTCCTGTGATTCCTGCTACCGGTGAGATTGTGCCAGGTGGGGTAGAAGAACAGACAAAACAGGTATTTGAGAATTTAAAAGCACTTCTTGCGGCAGCAGATTCCAGCTTAGACCGCGTGTTTAAAACGACTGTATTTATCAAAGATATGAATGATTTTGCAAAGATTAATGCCGTATATGCTTCTTACTTTGATGGAGATTTCCCAGCTCGTTCCTGCGTGGAAGTGGCTCGTCTTCCAAAAGATGTTATGCTTGAGGTAGAAGTGATTGCCCTGAAAAATGAATAATGATGGATTGTTTAACAGCCCAGACGAAAATTGCCTCCTATGTGGAAGGGGAATTGAAGGGAGAAGAGCGGAAGGAGTTTCTTCTCCATGTGGGAAATTGTCCTAACTGTATGGAGGAATTGGAAATCTATTATACCTTGATAGAGGGCACCAGACAGTTGGATCAGGGTGTACTTACCACCAGTAATTTCGGCGAGGAGCTGAAGGAGAAGATTCATCGAGAACTGCGCGAGATCATTGCCAATGAACGATGGAATCAAAGGGCAAACTTTATTGTTACTTTCGTTATATTGGGACTGACTTTGCTTGGTTCTTTAAAAATTGCCGAGGTAGATCTTCCCTTTTTGCATCACACAGTTACTTGGGAGGAAGAAAAACAACACATGGAAGAGAGGATGCTTCCGTATATGCTGGAGTATCCTTATCATTTTCATGTGGAAAGGTTGGAAAATAAATGAAACAAAAAATTATGTTAATGGATGGGCATAGTATCCTAAACCGTGCTTTTTACGGTATGCCGGATTTTACCAATCATAAAGGTGTCCATACAGGGGCGATTCTTGGATTTTTCAATATTTTATATAAATATTTGGAGGAAGAGAAAGCAACCCATCTGTTGGTGGCATTTGACCGCAAAGAACCGACATTTCGTCATGAACGTTTTAAGGAGTATAAGGGTACCAGAAAACCTATGCCAGCAGAGCTTCATGAGCAGGTACCGCTGTTAAAAGATATTTTGCGTGCTATGACGATCCCGGTAATCGACAGAGCGGGATACGAAGCAGATGATATTCTTGGTACTATTGCAGCAGCGGGCGAGAGGGCAGGATTTGATGTTTGTGTGGTATCTGGAGATCGAGATTTGCTGCAGTTGGCCACGGAGGTGGTAAAGATTAAGCTACCTAAGACGAAGGCTACTGGCACCATCACAGAGGAATATTATGCGAAGGACGTGCAGGAAGCCTACGGCGTTACACCGATGGAATTTATTGACCTGAAAGGGTTGATGGGAGATACAGCGGACAATATTCCTGGTGTGCCAGGGATTGGGGAAAAGACAGCCACAAAGATTATTACTGCATTCCATTCCATTGAAAATGCTTACGCCCATATTGATGAGGTGACACCAAAACGGGCACAGAATAATTTGCGGGAATACTACGATCAGGCGATTTTAAGTAAAGAATTGGCAACCATCAAAACAGACTGTGAATTAGATTATCAGCTGTCCGATGCTATCTTGGAAGATATCTATACAAAAGAGGCATTTGATTTATTAAAAGAACTGGATCTCAAGAGTTTGCTGAAGCGATTTGATGTGGAGGAGGAGCCGGAATTTCACCTGCAATGCCATATGGTGGAAGATATGAATGCGGTGGAAGACCTCTTTGGAAAGGCGCAAAAGGAAGCTCGCGTAGGCTTTCAGTTGATGCAGGAAAAGGGAGAATGTCTGGGACTTTCCCTTTCTTTTGCTGAGGGAGAGGCATATTTTATTCCGGTACAGGGCTTTGTGGGCGAGGACTATCTGGGACAGAAGATGACAGAGTTATCTCGAAAGGTGGAACGTTGTGTCGCCATGAACCTAAAAGATGCCCTTTCCTATATGGAGGTAACAGAGGAAGATGCCTCCCTTGCGGATATGGAAGTGGCAGCCTATCTTCTGGATCCATTGAAGGACGGTTATCCTTATGAGTATCTGTTCCGAGAATATCTTGGTATTTCTGTGCCGGGAAAAGTAGAACTGATTGAGAAACTTTCCATAAAAGATGCTTTAGAAAAGAAAAAAGAAAATGCATTATCTTTCCTTGGCTATCTTTCCCAGGTGCCTTTTATGGCATTTCCTATTGTTTATGATAAATTAAAAGAGCAAAAGATGGACAAGCTCTACGAAGAGATAGAGATGCCGACGATTTTTACTCTTTTTGATATGGAACACCGAGGCATCCGCGTGGAGGGAGATGCCTTAAAGGAATATGGAGAACAGCTGGTGGGACGAATTGCGGAGTTGGAACACTCTATCCATGAATTGGCGGGGGAAGTGTTCAACATCAATTCCCCAAAACAGTTGGGCGTAATTTTATTTGAGAAGTTAGAACTTCCATATGCCAAAAAGACGAAAACCGGCTATTCCACCAACGTAGATATTCTAGAAAAACTGGTGCCGGATTATCCGATTGCGGCACAGATTTTAGAGTATCGTCAGCTTACCAAATTGAAATCCACCTATGCAGATGGATTGGCGGCTTATATCGGAGAAGATCAGTGCATTCACAGCGTATTTCATCAGACAGTGACGGCCACAGGACGACTGAGTTCTACAGATCCGAATCTGCAAAATATTCCAATCCGTATGCCTCTTGGCAGGGCAATTCGAAAGGTTTTCGTGCCGGAGGAGGGATATACTTTTGTGGATGCAGACTATTCTCAGATTGAACTTCGTGTGTTGGCACATTTATCAAAGGATGAGAACCTGATCCGGGCATACCACCAGGCGCAGGATATCCATGCCATCACAGCCTCTGAGGTTTTTGATACACCGCTGGATGAGGTGACTTCTCTGCAAAGAAGGAATGCGAAAGCAGTAAACTTTGGTATTGTATATGGCATTTCCGCCTTCGGTCTTTCTGAGGATCTGAAGATTTCCAGAAAAGAGGCTTCTAGCTACATTGACAAATATTTTGCCACCTATCCTAAGGTAAAAGAATTTTTGGACAATATGGTAGCTCATGCCAAGGAGGAAGGCTATGTAAAAACCATGTTTGAACGAATTCGTCCGATTCCTGAACTGAAATCTAGCAATTTTATGCAAAGAAGTTTTGGTGAGCGTGTTGCCATGAACTCACCAATCCAAGGTACTGCTGCAGATATTATAAAGATTGCCATGGTGCGGGTAAATAGACGCATGAAAAAGGCAAATATGAAGTCTCGTTTGCTACTGCAGATTCACGATGAGCTTCTTATTGAGGCCGCTTTGGAGGAAAAAGAGCAGGTAAAAGAGATTTTGCAGGAAGAAATGATGGGAGCTTGTTCCCTGTCTGTACCGCTGGAGATTGATGTGCAGGAAGGCGCAAACTGGTTCGATGCAAAATAAGCCGGTACAAGGAGAAAAGACAGCAAGATGAAAGAGAAAAAGATAATTGGAATTACAGGGGGCATTGGCAGTGGCAAAAGTGTTGTCATGTCCCTGCTGGAAGATAGATGTAAGGCTGCTGTGTTACTGACAGATTTGATTGCCCATGATCTGATGAAGGTGGGAGAAGCCAATTACAATGGAATATTGGAGGTCTTTGGAACAGAAATTTTAGATGAAAATCGAGAGATTGATCGCAAGAAATTAGGAAATATTGTGTTTCAAGATGCTGAAAAACTGGCTCTTCTTAGCAGCATTACCCATCCAAATGTGGTAGCGGAGACGAAAAAGCGGGCGCAGAAAGCTCTGGAAGATGCCGCCTATGAGATGGTATGCATCGAATCCGCTCTTCTTTTTGATACAGATCTTCCGGAATTTTGTCATGAAACATGGTATATCTATGCAGACAGAGAGATTCGCATAGATCGTTTGATGGAAGGAAGAGGCTATACAAGGGAGCATTGTCTTTCCGTCATAGGTAAGCAAAAGGATGAAACAAGTTATAAAGAACAGGCAGATCTGGTGATTGACAACAGCGGGACGGTGGAAGAGACCTGGAACCAGATTGCAAAGCAGATAGAGGAGTAACCCTATGGAATGGTATATTGTATTATTTATCTTGGCCCTTCTTCTGGTTTTTCGTCCAGATTTATTGTGGAAGCTGGAGCGAAGATTTGATTCTGAGGAAGAACAGCCAAAAGGGGCTTACGAAGCCTACATGAAGATTGCACGGATTGGTGGTATAGCCATCATTTTGTATGTATTATATAAGACTTTTATGGCATAAAAAGAAACCTGTCAGCATATTTGTGTGCATGACAGGTTTCTTTTTTATTTTTTGAAAAGTCTATTAGATAATCTTGGTGGACCAATCCTGACAGTTCCATACCTGAGTTACCACATCCTGATAAAATTCTGGCTCATGGCAAATCAGCAGAATACTTCCCTTGTATTCCTTCAGGGCACGTTTTAATTCTTCTTTGGCATCTACGTCTAAGTGGTTGGTAGGCTCGTCCAAAAGAAGGATGTTCGTTTCCTGATTGATGATCTTACAAAGACGAACTTTAGCCTGTTCGCCACCGGAAAGCACACGAACTTGACTTTCAATGTGTTGGGTAGTAAGACCACATTTTGCCAATGCGGCACGAACCTCATATTGTGTATAACCTGGAAATTCCTTCCAGATTTCTTCGATACAGGTGGTGCGGTTGTTCTGATCAGATTCCTGCTCGAAGTAACCGATATACTGATAATCTCCTCTGGTTACCTTGCCGGAAAATGGTTCGATCAGTCCAAGAATACTCTTTAAGAGTGTTGTTTTACCGATACCGTTGGCGCCAACAAGGGCAATGCGTTCTCCGCGTTCCATACGGATATTTAATGGGCGGGACAGTGGTTCGTCGTAACCAATTACAAGATCCTCTGTTTCAAAGATCATTTTTCCAGAAGCGCGGGCGGATTTAAAGTTAAATTCTGGCTTCGGCTTTTCTCTAGCCAGCTCAATCACATCCATCTTGTCTAATTTTTTCTGTCTCGCCATTGCCATGTTTCGAGTGGCAACACGAGCTTTGTTGCGGGCAACGAAATCCTTCAATTCGCTAATTTCCTGCTGTTGACGTTTGTAAGCAGCTTCCAACTGGGCTTTCTTGGCAGCATATACTTCCTGGAACTTGTCGTAATCTCCTGGATAGCGATCTAAGGACTGGTTTTCCATATGGTAGATTAAGTTGATTACGCTGTTTAAGAAAGGAATATCGTGGGAAATCAAGATAAAAGCATTCTCATAGTCATTTAAGTAGCGCTTTAACCATTCAATGTGATTTTCGTCCAGATAGTTGGTAGGCTCGTCCAGAAGAAGGATGTCTGGTTTTTCCAAAAGGAGCTTTCCAAGAAGGACTTTGGTTCTCTGACCGCCGGAAAGTTCCGTAACATCCTGGTCAAGACCAATCTCTGCAAGTCCTAAGGCTCTTCCAATTTCTTCTACCTTTGCATCAATGACATAAAAATCATGCTGTTCCAGTAAATCCTGAATGGTTCCTGTTTCTTCCAGAAGACGTTCCATCTCCTCTGGGGTGGCTTCTGCCATCTGGTCAAACATCTGGTTCATATTTTCTTCCATTTCAAAGAGGAAACCAAAGGCGGATTTTAATACATCGCGGATTGTCATGCCTTTTTCCAGTACAGCATGCTGATCCAAATATCCAACTCTCACATTTTTATTCCATGTGACGGTTCCTTCGTCTGGCATCAATTTTCCTGTAATAATGTTCATAAAGGTGGATTTGCCTTCTCCATTGGCACCCACCAGACCGATATGTTCTCCCTTTAACAGGCGGAAAGAAACATCGTTAAAAATAGCGCGATCGCCAAACCCATGGGTTAAATTTTTTACATCTAAAATCATATCTATCTCCGTTCTTAATGTTTGTTTTAATCCGCAACTATTATATAGGAAGAAAGAGCAAATAACAAGTTCTTTCGAACTTTTTCTTGCACTTATAAAAAACCTCATATATACTGATAGGTAGCTGTCACTTTCGCAAAGTGACGCGACAGTGATTCGGATCTAAGTGGGAGAGGCATTTTGCATCGCTGCATTTGGATTCGACACAGATATTAAGATAGTAAGGATGAAATAAATGAAATTAACCAGTATAGCCAGCGGAAGCAGCGGCAATTGCATTTTTGTTAGTTCCGACAAGACAAAATTACTTGTGGATACAGGCATCAGTGCAAAGCGAATTGAGACCGGACTGCTGGAGCTGGGAGAGACGGCTAAGGAGCTTGATGGTATCTTGATCACCCATGAGCACATCGATCATATCAGTGGACTTGGAGTGATGATGCGAAGATATAAGTTGCCTGTGTTTGCTACGGTGGGAACCATAGACAGTATGCGCCAGAGCGGTAAGCTAGGGGAAGTGGACAAGAATCTCTTTTACGCCGTAAAAGAGGACGAATGTTTTCAAATCAATGACATTTTAGTGAATCCATCCACCATCTGGCACGATGCCAAGGAACCGGTTTGTTATTCCTTTTTCAGTGAAGGGGTGAAGGCTTCCATCGCCACAGACCTTGGAAATTTTGACGAATATCTGGAAGAAAAATTGGCAGGTTCCGATATTTTATTTTTGGAAGCAAATCACGACGTACATATGTTGGAGGTAGGACGATATCCATATCCCCTCAAGCGTCGTATTTTGGGACAGCAGGGCCATTTGTCCAATGAGCGGTGCGGACAGCTTTTGTGTAAGCTGATGCATGACGGCTTAAAACAGATTTATCTGGGACATTTAAGCAAAGATAACAATTATCCAGAACTCGCCTATGAGAGCGTGAATCTGGAATTAAAACTTCATGGGATTGACCTGGCAGAAAGAGGAATTTCCATGGAGGTGGCAAAGAGAGATGCCCTATCTACCCTTTGTCAAGTAGGCTAAAGATACAGTAAGTTCAGGAGGAGATTAGAAATGAAAAAAATGATTATCACAGTGGTTGGTCAGGATCAGGTAGGTATTATTGCAAAGGTTTGCACTTACTTAGCAGAAAATAAGATCAATATTTTAGACATCACCCAGACCATTACCGGTGGTTATTTTAACATGATGATGGTGGCAGAAGCTGATCTTTCCGGAGAGGTTTATTTAAAAACGGTCAAAGATTTAGAGGAACTGGGAGACGAGATGGGACTCAAGATTCAGGCACAAAACGCCGATATTTTTAACATGATGCATAGAATTTAGACCGGAGGAGAATACTTATGTTACAGATGAATGAAGTTTTTGAAACCAATCGTATGATCCATGAGATGAATCTGGATGTTCGTACCATTACCATGGGCATCAGCCTTCTGGACTGTGTGGGCAAAGATTTAGAGGAAACAAAGGAAAAAATATACAAAAAAATCACAGAATCCGCCAAGGATCTGGTGGTTACTGGAGATGAAATTGCGGCAGAATACGGTGTTCCTGTTATTAACAAGCGTATTTCCATCACACCGATTGCCTTGGTTGGAAATAGTGTGTGCAAAGGTCCGGAGGATTTTGTGGAGATTGCAAAGACGCTGGATGAGGCGGCAAAGACCGTAGGGGTAAACTTTATCGGCGGTTACTCCGCATTAGTTAATAAGGGAATGACGCCAGCGGATGAATATCTCATTCGCTCCATCCCAGAGGCTCTGGCAGTGACAGAACGTGTCTGCAGTTCCGTAAATGTAGGTTCCACCAAGACGGGAATCAACATGGATGCGGTAAAACTGATTGGAGAAATGATCAAGGAAACAGCGGAACTGACCAAGGAAAATGATTGCCTTGGCTGTGCCAAATTTGTTGTCTTTACCAATGCGCCGGATGACAACCCATTTATGGCAGGTGCTTTCCACGGTGTGACAGAGGCGGATAAGATTATCAATGTAGGTGTCAGCGGTCCAGGTGTTGTAAAACGTGCCATCGAAAGTGTGCGTGGGGAAAGTTTTGAAGTTCTCTGTGAGACCATCAAGAAAACAGCCTTTAAGGTAACGCGAGTTGGCCAGTTGGTGGCATTGGAGGCTTCCAAACGCCTCGGTGTACCATTTGGCATTATCGATTTGTCTTTGGCACCAACTCCAGCAGTAGGTGACAGTGTAGGTGAGATTTTGGAAGAGATTGGTCTGGAGTATGCAGGTGCGCCAGGTACCACAGCGGCACTTGCCCTCTTAAATGATCAGGTGAAAAAGGGGGGTGTTATGGCATCCTCCGCAGTAGGTGGACTCAGTGGTGCTTTTATTCCAGTCAGTGAAGACCAGAGAATGATTGATGCAGTAACGGCAGGTGCTCTTACTCTGGAAAAATTGGAAGCGATGACCTGCGTTTGCTCTGTAGGACTTGATATGATTGCTATTCCAGGAGATACATCTGCAGCTACCATTTCCGGTATTATTGCGGATGAGATGGCCCTTGGTATGGTAAATCAGAAAACCACAGCGGTCCGTATTATCCCTGTCATTGGAAAAGGTGTGGGAGAGACCGTAGAATTTGGCGGTCTTTTGGGATACGCACCGATTATGCCAGTAAATAAGTTTAGCTGTGAGGCATTTATTAATCGTGGCGGTCACATTCCAGCGCCAATTCATTCCTTTAAAAATTAATATGTTTTATACTGCTCCTTTACATAGTCCTAGAAAGACAGGAAGGAGCAGTTTTTTTATGTGGGAAAAACTTTCTTATATTTTTACAGTATTGATATTAGGCCTCTTTTTTTCGGTTCTCATGTATCCCTTGACTGCAAAGGTAGAATCATTTTTAGGAAAAAGACAGCGGAGAAAGGCAAAACATCGATTCCTTCGTGTGTTGTCGGTTCTAATCTGTTATTTGTTCCTTTTGACATTGATTAGTCTGCTGTTTTTCCTTTTTTTCTTTAGTCTATACCAGTATTTTGCCGGCATTTCCTGGGAAGAGTGGGCGAAGAAAGTTGTGTTTGGTGTCCAAAACATCCTGGAGAAAATACCTTTCTTATATTATCCGGTGCTAAAAGAAAGGTGCAGGGAGCTTTGTCTTTCTGTATTAACAAAAATGATGGAAAAAATCCTGCGTCTCTTTGGAACGGTATTGATGGGACTTCCCAAAATGTTGGGAAAAGTAGGACTTGCTCTGATTATCTCCCTCTATTTGCTCATAGATCGGGGTAATTATAGGACTTCCCTTGTTCTTTTGGCAGGAAAAGAGAGGACAAAGGAAAAAAGAGAAAGGATAGGGGAGGCAAAGCGTCTCTTTTTCGGTTATTGGAAAGGACAGTCCTTGGACGCGCTTTTTATGGGATGTTTGATTAGTGGGGGATTGTTCCTTCTTAGAGTACCGCTGGGGATTGCCATCGGTATCTTGGCGGGATTTGGAAATCTGATTCCCTATCTTGGCCCCTTTCTTGCCTATGGAGGAACCATATTTTTTTGCGTTGTGGAAGGAAAAGGAAAAACATTGTTGTTGGCACTGATTTACCTCCTTATCCTTCAGCAGATAGACGGCAGTTATATTGGTCCCAAACTTATCGGGAAGCAGGTATCCCTTCGTCCCCTTACGGTGGTGCTGTCGGTACTGATCGGTGGAACTTTATTTGGGATTTTAGGAATGATGTTGGCAGTGCCAGCTACAGCAATTTTAAAAAATTGGCTGTGGGAGGAGCGAAAAATCAAAGAATAAGGGAGAAAAGAGGAACCTCTTGACACAAAAAAAGAGCTATTGTAGGATAATGCTTAATAATTACAAAAGAAGACAACCGGAGGTGACATCAGTGCAGGAAAACAGAACAATTACTATTATGGTGGGAAAAGAGGAGATTACTCTGGATATTCATGCGGTTTTATATGTGGTCATGAATCGCAATAACGCAGAAATCCATGCCTTAAAAGATAAAATTTACGTTACAAGAATGACTATGATTGAACTGCAGGAGAAGTTGGGAGAAGAATTTTTATTGGTACATCGTTCCGTCCTAGTGTCCGCCAGAGCTATTCACAGTATTGAGGATAAAATTTATTTAAGCAACGGGGAAGCCTTAGATTATGTGCTACGAAAAAAGAAGTTTTTGAGGGAACAACTGCTGGAGAAACAAAAGAAGATCATTGGCAGCTTTCACACAGCAGACATTCCACGGACGAAGGAAGAATATGCAGATTATTATCGCAGTTTCGACTATCTGCCCTTTGCCTTCACCGATATAGAGATGGTGTTTAATGAGGAAAATTCTGCGGTAGATTGGATTTTTTGCTATGGCAATGAAGCCTTGGCGAAGCTAGAGAAACTTCCTTTGGAACGGATGATTGGCGCCTCTTTTGGTTCTTTGTTTGCTAACATGGATTCTAAATGGTTACGAAGCTATGAGAGAGCGACTCTTTATGGGGAAACAAGGGAGATTATTGATTACAGCCCAGAGATTGACACTTATTTAAAAGTAATTTGTTTCCCAACTTTCAAAGGGCATTGCGGCTGTATCCTTTTTGATGTGACAGAGATTTTATTTGATCGAACAGGAGACAGTGTAGAAAATGCATTGCTGATGTTATTGGGGAAATTACCAAATAGGCAGCAGAAAAAATAGATATTTTGTCGATTCGTCCCCCGGGTGTCGATTCGTCCCAGAAGCCTTGTTTTATGATGGATTTGATGATAAGCTAGGCACTAGCTGAGGTCGGCATCCAAGGGGTTAGGCCGACAAAAGCGGGGGGTATAATTAAGGATATATAAACTTAATTATAACAGGAGTAGGATCAATTTAGGGGAAGATGCTATTTCTGAAAAGGGCGAAGATGACAAGCAATTTTGATGGTATTGGGATATACCTTCGAAGGGGCTTGTCATTTTTTTGTTTTATGAAATCGTTCTTCTAAAAGGGAAATCCGTATCATAAGATAGAGAAAAGCAAAATGTAGGGACAAAAAAAGATGAAAGAAGATGGATATTTTGCCTTTTTTAAATTGAGATGCCTCTTTTGTCTGGTGCTTTTTCTAGGGTTGGTTGTGGTGGATCAAGAGACATCCCTGCGGGAAAATGAAAAAGTAAAAAAAACCATGCATCTCCTGGCGCAGGAAAGAATCACTGCGGAGGAGTGCATGGGATTGATAAAATAGTATATTACAAATGCATCTGAAACCATGCCAGATTGTCTTTTCGATGCTGAATGGCCAGTGGGAGTGGTCCTTTGGATAAGAGGCTGTGACCGGAATCTGGATAAAGAACCATGCGGCAGGGAAGCTCCGGTTGAAAGTTTCGAATTGTTGCAAAAAGCTGGAACGCCTGTTCTGGAATACAGTTGGCATCCCTAAGACTTTGCCAATCATTTGCCAGTTTAATAGTGGGCGGTGCGTGGAAGCGGCTCGAAATAGTCGATTGTGGGAAGCAAGATATGCGGTCATATAGCCTCCGTAACTTCCTCCGCATACACCTAGCCTGGAAGAATCCAAATAAGGATAAAGGCGACATTATTCCTAAAATGAAGGCGATTGCGCCAGATGGTTTACAGGAAGGTCTCATCGAGGAAGACCATGTGGTAGGTTCCATTGGTGAAGTTTTACTTGGAAAAGCACCAGCTAGAGAGACGGCAGATGAAATTACACTGTTTGATGCATTAGGGCTCGCAGTGGAAGATGTTATGTGCGGCAAATTTCTTTGCAAATAGAACATAGAAACGAACGTAAAAAAGGAAGGAACTTCTGTTTTTGAAGAATCCTTCCTTTTTTCATATTTTTAGTAGTGATATTTTTTCTGTTTTGCGATCAAAAATCCAAACATTAATAGAAGTGCCATGGCTTCTGCCACAACGATGGAGATCCATACCCCCTGAATACCAAAAAACAGAGGAAGAATCAATACTGCCGCAATCTGGAACACCATGGTGCGAAGGAAAGAAATCAGTGCAGAAGTCAGTCCATCGTTTAATGCCGTAAAGAAACTAGATCCAAAGATGGTAAATCCCATAAACAGGAAGGAAAGACCAAAAATACGGAATCCAGAGATGGTAAGTGCCATCAAATCCGGGTCGTAGCTGACAAATAAGATGGATAAAGGCTTTGCTAAAAGCTCTGCTGCCGCCACCATAGCGATGGCGAAGGCCAGGGTAATTATCAGACTCTTTCGAAGCAATCCCTTTAACTCCCTTTCATTTTTGGCTCCATAATGATAGCTGATCACAGGAGCTGTTCCCCTGAATACCAAAAAACAGAGGAAGAATCAATACTGCCGCAATCTGGAACACCATGGTGCGAAGGAAAGAAATCAGTGCAGAAGTCAGTCCATCGTTTAATGCCGTAAAGAAACTAGATCCAAAGATGGTAAATCCCATAAACAGGAAGGAAAGACCAAAAATACGGAATCCAGAGATGGTAAGTGCCATCAAATCCGGGTCGTAGCTGACAAATAAGATGGATAAAGGCTTTGCTAAAAGCTCTGCTGCCGCCACCATAGCGATGGCGAAGGCCAGGGTAATTATCAGACTCTTTCGAAGCAATCCCTTTAACTCCCTTTCATTTTTGGCTCCATAATGATAGCTGATCACAGGAGCTGTTCCAACGGAATAGCCGAAAAAGGCGGCAGAAAATATCATACTGACATACATCATAACACCGTAGGCGGCAATGCCGTTTTCGCCAGCATAGTTCATAAGCTGTGCGTTGTAGAGCATGGCAACCAAACTCATGGAAATATTACTCATAAATTCGGAGGAGCCGTTGGTACAGGCTTTTAACACCACTCGACCGTCAAAGGAGGTTTTTCCAAGACGGAGAAGGCTGTTATTTTTTCGGGCAAAATAGATAAGAGGAATCAAACCGCCCACGACCTGGCTAAGTGCGGTAGCCGCAGCCGCACCGGCTAACTTGTATTCCAGTGGTAAAAGAATCACCAAAACCGCGTCCAATACCATGTTGGTTACCCCTGCGGAGACGGTAATCACAAGACCAAGATTTGGCTTTTCCGCTGTAATCAAAAAGCTTTGAAATAAAAGCTGTAAGACATAAAATGGCAGGGAAGCCAGGATGATTCTTGCGTAGATAACGCAGTGTTCCATCAGTTCGCCGTTTGCCCCCAAAAGAACAGCAATGGGACGAATAAAGACAATGCCAAGAATGCCAAATACAATGCCAAGTCCAAAGGACAAGTATACGAAGAGGGAAAAAAAGCGGTTTGCCAGATCTTTCTTTCCCTGTCCAAAACAGATTGCCACAATAGCAGAGCCACCAGTACCGAACATAAAACCGATGGTGGAAAGAATCATAATCACCGGATAGATTAAGTTTAAAGCGGCAAAGGGTGTTTTTCCGGCAAAGTTTGATACAAAGTAGCCGTCCACCACTCCATAGATGGAGGTAAAGATCATCATGCAAATAGAGGGTAGAGTAAAAAGCAGCAATCGTCTATAGGTAAAATGATCTGATAATTGAATTTTCATAAATCAAATCTCCTTATTTCATTTATTTATATACCAAAAGGCATACTTTTGAGATTATAGTATGAATTAAAAATGGTGTCAATGAAAGAAGAAAAAGTAGGGATAGGATTTTGACGGTTCCTTTGCTATAATAGAAGTAATTTAGATTTGTAAAGAGACAGGAAGTTACCTGCGTAAGATAAGAAAAAATGGAAGCAGAACGGAGCAGACAAGATGGACATGAAAATATGGTTTTTAAAATTATTTTCCGCCTTTTTGAGGAATGAACATATAGAAGAAAAAGAAACCCCATGGACAGAGGAAGAGGGAGAAAAACTTCTTCAACTGGCTTCCTATCATCATGTGGTAGCTATGATTTATGAGGCTGCTATGGAACAACAGCTCTTTTCTAATCTTTCTCCCGAATTATTGGGAACTTGGAGAAGAGAGACTATGTTATCTGTGGCAAAGCAGGCACATAGAACTAGTGAATTTTTAAAACTCTATGAGGAAATGAAAAAAGAGGGACTTGCTCCTTTGGTAGTGAAGGGCATCCTATGCAGAAATATGTATCCGAAGCCAGATTACCGTCCTTCTGGGGATGAGGATTTGCTTATCGAAAAACAGGATTTTTGGAAGATGGATGCCTTTTTGATAGAAAAAGGATTTCTTCGAAAGGAATCTGCAAAAGAACTAGAGGATACTATGGATACACTGCATGAAGTGGGGTATTGGAATGAACAAACCGGGTTGTATCTGGAAATTCATGTAAGCCTTTTTTCTGAGGAAGCGGGGGCATATCGCCGTTACAATGATTTGTTTCGAGATGTTTCGGAAAACAGAACTACTTTTCTGGTGGGGGAATGGGAGATAAATACGTTAAGTCCAACCTACCATTTTTTATATTTGCTCTGTCACAGTGCCAAGCATTTTTTGCACAGCGGTTTCGGTGTTCGTCAACTGGTGGATCTTATTCTGTTTGCAGAACAATATGGAGCACAGATAGATTGGCAGGAAGTGATAGAAAAAACAAAAGAAGTTCACATCTATGTCTTTATGATTCATTTGTTGGCAATCGGTGTCAAATATTTTGATTTTGACGTAGAAAAGGCACAGTGGCCAAGTAATACACAAAAAATAGATGCTGCTATGGACAGCGAAGATTTATTGGAAGATCTGTTGCAGGGCGGTGTCTTTGGCGCCAGTACCAAAGAACGCCTTCACAGTGCCAATATTACTCTTTCAGCAGCAGAACATCCGGAAAAAGAGGTTACAGTGTGGTCTTCTCTTTTTCCAGGCCGCAGCTACATGGAACAGCAGTACGCCTATGTGAAGGAACATCCGTGGCTTCTTCCAGTTGGCTGGATTCATAGGATTGGACATTATTTATGGAAAGGCAACACAGACAGTCGAAAGGTAGTGGAAACAGGAGAACAGCGTGTTAGATTGTTAAAAAAATATAAGATGATTCCTTAAACAACCAGAAAAAAGGGAATATGTGTCCGAATTACTAAGATATAGGATATATAAGATACATAATAAGATAGAGGAGATAGAAAATAATGAGGGAAAAGAAGGAAAAAAAGAATTTTTCCGCATTTAAATCCATAGAGATGCTGCAGGAACGGTGGCACAATGACACGTTCTATGAGATATTTGAGGATTGGAAATGGATTTTTAGCTACAGCAAGCGCTATAAAGGAGCTATTTTATTTTATCTGTTTCTTGGCATCATTAGTAGTAGTATGAGCATGGTAAGCAGCGTTGCCGGCAAATATCTAATCGACATAGTGACAGGATTTCAGATGGAAAAACTAGGCATATTGATTGCGGTCACTTTAGGCAGTGCTGTTTTTAGCTTAACCTTTCAGAGTATTACAAACCGTATCTCTACCAAACTCAGCATTTACATCAATAATGACATTCAGGCAGATATTTTTGAAAAGATTATGGATGCGGATTGGCTTGCCATCAACCAATATGCCAATGGAGATGTGCTGAATCGATTTAACGCGGATGTCAGTACCGTAAGCAGCAACGCCATTGAATGGCTTCCCTCCATTATTCTAGCGGTCTACAATTTTATTATGACATTTGTTGTCCTTCTTCATTATGACGTTATGATGGCGGTGATTGCCTTTGGAGCTGCCCCTTTTACCTTTTTGATGTCTCGTTTTCTCATTCGAAAACAGCGGGAATACAGTCAAAAAGTGCGGGAAATGAGCAGCAATCTTATGACCTTTGAGGTGGAGACCTTTTACAACATGGATACCATCAAATCCTTTGGAGTCACCTCCTACTATGGCAAGAAAATGAGGGAATGGCAGGAGAAATTCAAAAATACCAGTTTAAAATATAATCTCTTTACCATAAAAACCAATGTGGTGATGTCTGTGCTGAATATGCTGGTACAGTATGTGGCCTTTGGATACTGTCTTTTTCGGTTGTGGACCCATGACATTACCTACGGAACCATGACCTTGTTTTTGCAGCAAAGAAGCAATCTCTCTAGCAATTTCAACAATCTGGTCTCCATTATACCATCCTTTTTAAATAGCTCCGTATCTGCTCACCGAATTCGGGAACTGGTGGATCTCCCACGAGAAATCCATCTGTCTGACAGCAGTGAGTTAGATCCATATAAGAATCAGGGCTTTCGTGTGGAGATGGAACAGGTGGATTTTTCCTATGTAGAAGGAACAAAGATTATTACAGAGTCTGATTTTATTGCCAACCCAGGAGAGATTGTGGCCCTTGTGGGACCTTCTGGGGAAGGAAAAACAACCATGATTCGTCTGATTCTTGGATTAATCTATCCATCGGAAGGATTGGTGACCTTAAAATCCTTGGAGGGCAATGGAGTAAAAATGAATGCGGATACGAGACATTTGTTTTCTTACGTACCCCAGGGAAATACCATCCTTTCTGGAACTATTGCGGAAAATATGCGCATTGTGAAGGAAAATGCCACCGAGGAGGAAATTATAGAGGCATTAAAAACAGCCTGTGCCTGGGAGTTTATAAAGGCACTTCCAGAGGGGATTCACAGCAAAATTGGAGAGAGAGGACGAGGTTTTTCTGAGGGGCAGGCACAGCGTATTGCCATTGCAAGAGCAATTTTGCGGGATGCGCCGATACTTCTCTTGGACGAAGCCACCAGTGCGCTGGATGTGACTACAGAAAGACAAGTGCTTCGAAATATTGTTGTGGAACATCCCAATAAAACTTGCATTGTCACAACCCACCGCCCAAGTGTACTGAATATGTGCAAACGGGTGTATCGTGTAGTAAATACGAAAGTCACAGAGCTGTCGGAGGAGGAATCCAGCAAGATGGCTATGGATTTTTAAAAATGTGCAATGTAACCCTATCTCCCCCACCCATTTTATGACTGTGGGTGGGGGAAAATGACGAAAAATACAATATAATAAGGTGGAACTTATGCAGATGAAAATGCATAGGAAGGAAAGGAGTAATCAATATGGGACTTTTGAAAGCAGGAATGGGAGCAGTTGGCGGCACAATGGCAGATCAGTGGAAGGAATTTTTCTACTGTGACACACTTCCAAATGATGTGTTGATGCGAAAGGGAGAAAAGCGCGTCAGCGGACGTTCTTCCAATACAAAGGGGAATGACAATATCATTTCCAATGGCTCTGGTATTGCAGTAGCAGATGGCCAATGTATGATGATCGTGGAACAGGGAAAAGTCGTAGAATTTTGTGCGGAACCTGGCGAATTTACATATGACAGCTCAACGGAGCCTTCCATTTTCACCGGAAAATTGGGGGGAGGAATTTTAGAAACCTTCAAGACCATGGGAAAACGTTTCGCCTACGGCGGTGATACGGGAAAAGATCAGCGTGTTTATTACTTTAATACCAAGGAAATCATTGACAACAAATTTGGTACACCAAATCCCATCATTTTTGAGATTGTAAACAAACGAATCGGTATCAGCAAGACAGTACAGGTTCGCTGTAATGGTGTGTACACCTATATTATCTCTGATCCAATGCTGTTCTACACAAGACTTTGCGGAAATGTGGAGAAAGAATTTACAAGGGATCAGATTGACAGCCAGTTGAAAGCGGAATTCATCGATGCGCTGCAGCCAGCCTTTGGTGCTCTAGCGGAATTAGAACTTAGACCGGCACAGATTCCAGCAAAGGCAAATGAGTTAAAGGCGGCTATGAACCAGGCATTAAAACAGGAATGGATTGAAAATCGAGGCATTTCTGTAGGAAAAATTGCCTTAAATCCAATTACACTGACAGAAGAGGATATGAAGAAGATCAGCGAGTTGGAAGATGCGGCAAATTTGGGCTCTAATCCTTTTATGATGGCAGGTAAGATGACAAATGTCACAGCGGAGGCAATGCAGACAGCGGCTGGAAATTCTGCAGGTGCGCTCACTGGTTTTATGGGTATGGGCATGACTGGCATGGGCGGTCAAGGCGGATTTGGAGCAGCCCAGTCACTCTATCAGTCCGGTGTACAGCAACAGATGCAACAGCAACAGCAGCCAGCTTCGGCAGCCAATGAATGGATCTGTGCTTGTGGTACTTCCAATAGCGGCAAATTCTGCATGGAATGCGGCAGTCCAAAGCCAGCAGCAAAGGAAGAGTGGACTTGTTCTTGTGGTACGGTAAACACCGGTAAATTTTGTATGGAATGCGGTAGTCCAAAACCAAATGCAGAATGGACTTGTTCCTGCGGCATGGTAAATAAAGGAAAATTCTGTCAAAATTGTGGTACAAAAAGACCTTAGACAACCATAAAAGAAAAGGGGAAAGAATATGCAAAATCTGCAGGAATACAAATGTCCTTGTTGTGGCGGCGCGATTTCCTTTGACAGTAAGATTCAGAAGATGAAATGTCCTTACTGTGACTCAGAATTTGAAATTGAGACATTAAAGGATTACAACACAGAACTGCAAAATGATACAGAAGATCAGATGGAATGGGATATCGAACCGGGAAAGGAATGGCAGGAGGAGGAAGTGAAAGGGCTTCGCACCTATATCTGCAATTCCTGTGGCGGTGAAATTGTCGGCGATGAAAACACAGGGGCTACCTCCTGTCCTTACTGTGACAATCCGGTAGTTATGACAGGAAAATTCTCCGGTGCCTTAAAGCCGGATTTGGTGATTCCGTTTAAATTAGATAAAAAGGTAGCCAAAGAAGGACTGATGCGTCATTTATCCGGCAAACGACTGCTGCCAAAGATTTTTAAAGACCAAAATCATATTGATGAAATCAAGGGTGTCTATGTTCCATTCTGGTTGTTCGACACAGAGGTGGATGCCAAGGTGCGATACCGCACGACGAAGGTACGGGTATGGAGTGACAAGGACTATGACTACACCGAGACAAGACATTATTCCGTACATAGAGGCGGTCACATTGGTTTTGCCAATGTTCCAGTGGATGGATCCAGCAAGATGCCGGATGATCTGATGGAATCCATTGAGCCTTACGAGATTAAGGATGCGGTAGATTTTAAGACCGCTTATCTGGCAGGTTATTTGGCAGATAAATACGATGTGGGTGCCAAGGAAAGCATAGAACGGGCCAACACCAGAGTAAAACATTCCACAGAGGAAGCCTTTCAGGAAACCGTAACAGGTTATTCCAGTGTTATTCCTGAAAACAGCAATATTACTTTGCAGGGGGGAAAGGCAAAATATGCCCTTTACCCAGTTTGGCTTCTCAATACCACATGGCAGGGAAACAAATACACCTTTGCCATGAATGGACAGACAGGTAAATTTGTGGGAGATCTTCCGGTAGATAAATCAGCAGCAATGAAGTGGACCCTAGGTTTAACGGCGGCATTTAGTGTTGCTACCTTTGCCATCGTGAATCTACTTCATTTGATAGGACTGTTTTAGAGAGGGGGAAGTGAGATGAAAAAGAAAATACTTGGAATGATAGGTATGCTTCTCCTGTGTTTTACTGTGACGATGCCTGTGTCTGCGGCCAAGGAAGAAACTGGATTTTCCAGCCAGTGTCCAAGAGTTCTTGATATGGCGGAGCTTCTCACAGAAGAAGAGGAGGCAAAATTGACAGATACACTGGATGAAATCAGTGTGAGACAACAGATGGATGTGACAGTTGCTACCACAAATAGTCTGGCGGGACAATCCGTTCAGGATTATGCAGATCTTCTCTACGAACAGTGCGGCTTTGGCTATGAAGAGACAAAGGACGGACTGATGCTTCTTATCAGCATGGAAGACAACGACTGGCATATCTCAACTTGCGGTGCAGGAATTAACGCATTTACAGATGCTGGTATTTCCTATATCGGCGAGAAAATCGTGCCATACCTTTCTGACGGAGAATTTGCGGAAGGATTTCAGGGTTATGGACAATTATGTGATGAGTTTATCACCCAGGCCAAGGAAGGAAAGCCTTACGACAGTGATTCCTTGCCAAAAGAACCATTATCCATGATTTGGATCCCTATCTCCTTAGTATTTGGATTTATCCTGGCATTTCTCGTGGTGGGACAGATGAAAGCCCAGTTAAAAACCGTGCGTTTCCAGCCGGCAGCAAAGAGCTATATCAAAGAGGGCAGTATGCAGGTGACAGAGCGAAGAGACCTCTTCCTCTATCATACCGTAACTCGAGTGCAAAAGCCGAAGGAGGAAGAATCTTCCGGCAGCAGTGTGCACACTTCCTTCTCTGGAACAAAGCATGGCGGAGGCAGCGGAAAGTTCTAGAATATTTCGCAATAGGTTTCTGAAGAAATATCCGAAAAAAATAAGTGGCAAGTTGTTTTGCAAGTTTAAAATTCTAAACTTCTAGAACAACTTGCCTTTTTGGTGTAAAATGAAAGAAAACGCAGAAAGGGAGAAATTATGAAACAAACGATAAAGACAGCATGGATTAACACTATACCGGTAATGACCGGTTACCTTGTGTTGGGGTTTGGATTTGGTATTGTGTTAAAGGCAGCAGGGTTTGGAATAAGTGTGGCTTTAGCAATGAGTTTGTTTATCTATGCGGGTTCTATGCAGTATGTGGCGGTGGGATTACTCACCAGTGGTGCCTCTTTGTTAACCACAGCACTCACTACTTTGATGGTAAATGCGAGACATTTATTTTATGGAATCTCTATGCTTGATAAGTATAAGGGAGTGGGAAAAAAGAAATGGTATTTGATTTTTTCTTTGACGGATGAAACCTATTCTCTGGTCTGTAATGAGAATCTGCCAGTAGATAAAAAGCAAAGGGGAAATTACTATTTTTTTGTATCCCTTTTCGACCAGATTTATTGGATTTTAGGAACAGCTCTCGGTAGTCTTGCTGGAACCTTGCTGCAATTCAACAGCGAGGGCATAGATTTTGCGCTGACAGCATTGTTTCTTACGGTGTTTTTGGAACAATGGCTCACCAACAAAAATCATATACCAGCCATAATAGGGGTAGCGGCATCGGTCATATCACTTTTCTTGTTTGGCAAAGAACATTTCCTGATTCCAGCCATGTTGTTTATCACGGTACTGCTATGCTATTATAAGGAGGAAAGCCATGAGTAAGTTACATATGTGGATGATGATCGCAGTTATGGCATTGGTGACAGCACTGCTTCGTTATTTACCATTTTTCATTTTTCGAGGTGATAGACCAACTCCTAAAATTATTGAAAAATTAGGGCGAATCCTTCCCTATGCTATTATGGGCATGTTGGTGGTGTACTGCTTAAAAGGAATGAGCTTTACTTCGATAGCAGGTTATCTACCTATGGTGTTAGCAAGTCTTTTTGTTGCCATTTCGTATATCTGGAAAAGAAATACGTTGCTTAGCATTCTATGCGGCACTCTT
>CAYLUV010000009.1:0-29964 GCA_964386955.1 uncultured Lachnospiraceae bacterium | reverse complement strand
AGTACAAAAGCCGTTCCATGGCACAGGAAACATGGAGACGTTTATTACAGAATAAGGGTGCCGTTATCGGTATGCTTTTCCTGATTGTTTTAGTAGTAGCTGCTATTAGCAGTGGATTTGTTTTTGATTATGAAACAGAAGTTATTGGACAGAATATTGCTGACAAACTGATGGGACCTTGTAAGGCACATTGGTTTGGTACAGACGAATATGGTCGTGACTTATTTGCCCGTGTTATTTACGGTGCACGTTACTCCCTGATCATCGGTATCGGTAGTGTTGCCATTGGTCTTGTAGTGGGAACTATCCTCGGTTCTATTGCAGGATTCTATGGCGGTATCTGGGATTCTCTTTTAATGAGAGCCAATGATATCCTTTACTCTATTCCTAACATTATGATCGCAGTAGTAGTTGTATCTGTTCTTGGAACAAGTACAAGAAACCTGTTGATTGCCCTTTCCGTATCTAATGCGACTTCCTTCTCCCGTATTGTTCGTGCGGCGGTTATGACCGTTCGAGATCAGGAATATGTGGAAGCAGCTTATGCCATGGGTATTCCAACTTGGAAGATTATCTTAAAACACGTTATTCCTAACTGTTTATCTCCAATTATCGTACAGGTTACTCTTGCGATTGGTAACACGATCATCTCTGCATCATCCTTATCTTTCTTAGGTATTGGTGTTCCTGCACCAGCACCAGAATGGGGTGCACTGCTTTCTGCAGGTCGTAGTCATATTCGAGATGCAAGTTACATGTGTATCGTTCCAGGTATGGCAATCATGTTAACTGTATTAGCTCTGAACCTTTTAGGTGACGGTTTACGTGATGCACTGGATCCAAAACTGAAGAAATAGGTGGTGTATTATGTCAGATAAAGTACTTGAAATTAAAGATTTAGTTGTACACTACGAGACAAGTGATGCCTGCGTACAGGCGGTAAATGGTATCTCCCTTAGTATCGATAAAAAACAGACACTTGGTCTTGTAGGAGAGACAGGCGCTGGTAAAACAACAACAGCAATGTCTATCTTAAACCTGGTACCAAATCCTCCAGGAAAAATTAAAAACGGAAGCGTTATCTTAAATGGAACAGATATGCTTACTGCTGATTCTGCAACCTTAGAGAAAATCCGTGGTAACGATGTTGCTATGATTTTCCAGGATCCAATGACAGCGTTAAACCCAGTGGAAACCGTTGGGGATCAGATTGCAGAGGCTGTACTTCTTCACAATGATTGTACAAAAGAAGAAGCTATGCAGCGTGCCAAAGAGATGCTTAACTTAGTAGGTATTGCAGAAAGCCGTGCTTATGATTATCCACATCAGTTCTCTGGTGGTATGAAACAGCGTGTAGTTATCGCTATTGCACTTGCATGTTCTCCATCCTTACTGATTGCCGATGAACCTACCACAGCGCTGGATGTTACCATTCAGGCACAGGTTCTGGAGCTGATGAAAGGACTGATTCGTGATGCTGGTATGTCCATGCTGATGATTACTCATGACCTTGGTGTTGTGGCAGAGGTATGTGACAACGTAGCTGTTATGTATGCAGGACGTATCGTGGAAGTTGGTACTACAGCAGAAGTATTCAACAATACACAGCATCCATATACCGAAGGATTATTTGATTCTCTTCCAAACTTAAAACAGCGCGGAGAAGAATTAGTTCCTATTCAGGGCTTAATGCCTGACCCAGCAGATCTTCCAGAGGGATGTACATTTGCCCCTAGATGTCCATATGCCACAGAGGCATGTACAAAAGCAATTCCAGGATTACGTCATGTGGACGGCACACATTTTGTTGCTTGTGATGCATACAATGATCCTGCATTCAAGATCAGGAGGAATCAGTAAATGGGAAAAACAATTTTAGAAGTTCAGAATTTGACAAAATATTTTGATACTCCTGCCGGACAGCTTCACGCAGTAGACGGCGTAAGTTTCCAGTTAGAAGAAGGAAAAACTCTTGGTGTAGTAGGAGAATCCGGATGTGGTAAATCTACTACAGGTCGTGCTATCTTAAAATTGCATGAGCCTACAGGCGGAAAGATTATCTTTGACGGCAAGGATATCACAAAATACAGCAGAGCACAGATGCGTAAGCTTCGTACAGAAATGCAGATTGTATTCCAGGATCCATTCTCTTCTCTTGATCCTAGAAAAACAGTAATGCAGCTGATCAGTGAACCAATCATTGAACATAAATTATTCAAAACCAAAAAAGAAGTGGAAGCACGTACTTTAGAGTTAATGGAGACAGTAGGTCTGGCAGAGCGTTATGTAAATACATACCCTCATGAGTTAGACGGCGGACGTCGTCAGCGTATTGGTATCGCTCGTGCCCTGGCATTAAATCCAAAGCTTATTATCTGTGATGAACCAGTATCTGCTCTTGACGTATCTATTCAGGCACAGATTCTTAACCTGCTGAAAAAACTTCAGAAAGATATGGGACTTACTTATATCTTTATCACACACGATTTATCTGTAGTAAGATACTTCTCCGATGATATTGCGGTTATGTACTTAGGGCAGATGGTAGAAAAAGCACCATCTGATATCCTCTTTGCTAACCCAATTCATCCATATACAAAAGCTCTTCTTTCTGCGATTCCATTACCAATCGTTGGAGAGAACAAGCCAGAACGTACTTTAATCAAAGGTGAGATTACTTCACCGGTAAATCTTCCAGATGAATGTCGTTTCATGAAACGTTGTGATTGTGCACAGGAATGCTGTAAGAACGGCAACCCTCCATTAAGAGAAGTGGAGCCAAATCATTTCGTTGCATGTTCTTGTGTATAGAGAAAGAGCGTATGAATTACGGGGGACGACACCAGTCGTCCCCTTTTCTTTTTAAATAAGGAGGAATTGATTATGACTTACAATTTTGCTCACAGAGGATTTTCAGGAAAATACCCAGAAAACACTATGCTTGCCTTCCAAAAAGCAGTGGAAGCAGGAGCGGACGGCATTGAATTAGATGTACATTTTACAAAGGATAAAGAATTGGTTATTATCCACGATGAGACCATCGACCGTACCTGCGTCAACGGAAAGGGTACCGTGGCCCAGATGACTTTGGCGGAATTAAAACAGTATGATGTATCCGCGACTCATCCAAAGTGGGGCAGATGTGAAGTGCCAACCCTTCGAGAATATTTTGAATATATTAAAGATAAAGATATTATTACAAACATCGAGTTAAAGACCAACAAAAATCCATATCCAGGGCTGGAAAAAGCTGTGTATGATATGATCAAAGAATTTGGTTTGGAGGACAAGATTATTATTTCTTCCTTTAACTATTTTTCCGTTATGCGCTTTAAGGAATTGATGCCAGAGATGCCTTGCGGATTCTTAGAGGAAAGCTGGCTGATTGATTTCTGTGACTATGCGAAAAAATATGGTGTGGAATATCTTCACCCAATGTTTAACATGATTACTGATGAATTTGCCAAGGAAGCCCATGAAAAAGGATTGGGCCTGAACACCTTCACCGTAAACACAAGGGAAGATATGGAAGATATGATTCGCAAAGGCGTGCGAAGCATTATCGGTAACCACCCAGATTTGGCAAAACAGGTAATCGAGGAGATGGGTGCCAACAAATAAGATTTTGTCGGAAAATGGCGATGCCTTTCTAAGGCATTACAGTTATATTTTTAACCCCTTCAGAATAAGTATAAAGAGTATACCAAGTTAGAAATCTTTATATACGATGGTGCTTTAGCAGAGGTTATTTCTAGTTTTAAGAGAAATTGTTTCCTGCATGGCACCTTTCAGGGAAGGGAGAAAGAATATGACAGAGAAAATATTCAAAAATAATCAGGTAATCGTGGCAGGAGAGATCATTTCCAATTTTGAATTTAGCCATGAAATATTCGGAGAAGGCTTTTATACAGTGAAATTGCTGGTGAACCGTTTGAGTGACACCAACGATATTATACCACTGATGATTTCAGAGCGTCTCATCGACGTGACGGGAGAATATATAGGGCAGAAGGTTGAGGCAAAGGGACAATTTCGCTCTTACAATCGACACGAGGAGAATCGCAATCATTTGATTCTTTCTATGTTTGTGAGGGAAATCGAATTTATCGATGAGATTGGAACGAGAAAGCCTAACAGCATTTTTCTGGACGGTTACATATGCAAACCACCGGTCTATCGCATGACTCCATTGGGACGTGAGATTGCCGATCTTTTGTTGGCAGTAAATAGAGCCTATGGTAAGTCGGACTATATCCCTTGCATTTGCTGGGGAAGAAATGCCCGCTTTGCAGGGAAACTTGATGTAGGTGAACGTATTCAGGTGTGGGGTAGAATTCAGAGCCGAGAATATCAGAAAAAGGTAGGAGATGCCCAGGTGGTAAGTCGGGTGGCATATGAGGTATCCGTCAATAAGCTGGAACTAAAAGAGGAAGAATAAGACACCTTTATGGTTGACTTTTCCATCCTTCGGTGTTACCATGATTCATATATGGGATTTACTGATAGAGGTAGATTCTACAACGATTAATTGATAATTTTTTTATAGTAGAGGCGCATTTGACATGAGTAACTGCGGGATGTACAGAAGGCACAGAAGAACGCAGGGAAAGGGGAGGATGCCGAAGGGTCTATGGCTTCTGACATAGATGCCTGGTGGTAGGATTAAGAGTTCTGTCACTGTCATCGAAAGATGGAGGGCTGCTAGAAAAGATGTTCCTAAGACAGAGCATACAGGTCGGCAGCGTGTCGGCCTGTTTCTTTTATGGGAAAGCATTTGCATTACTTAGGCTTTCTCGCCAAAGGGGAGAATCCATTTCTTCCTCGTCGCAGCATACTATGACACACACACCAGAAGGAGGATTATTATGGCTATTTTTACAGGAGCAGGTGTTGCACTGATTACACCATTTAAAGAGAATTTAGAAGTTGACTACGATCAATTGGAGAAGGTAATAGATTTTCAGATTGATAATGGTACAGACAGTATCATTATCTGCGGAACTACAGGAGAGGCTTCCACATTATCTCATGAGGAGCACATCGAGGTAATTCGTGCCTGTGCATCCCATGTAAAGGGAAGAATCCCTGTAATTGCAGGTACTGGTTCTAACTGCACAGATACTGCCATCTATTTAACACAGGAAGCCCAGAAGGCAGGCGCAGATGGCGCCCTCGTGGTTACTCCATATTACAATAAGGCTACACAGAAAGGCCTGATGGCTCACTATGAGGCGATTGCAGCTTCCACAGACCTTCCTATCATTATGTACAATGTACCAGGAAGAACAGGATGTAATATTCAGCCTGCAACAGCGGCATCTATTGTAAAAAATGTGGATAACATTGTGGGAATTAAGGAAGCCAGTGGAAACATTTCTCAGATTGCGGAACTGATGTGCAGAACCAACGGTGATATCGACCTCTATTCTGGAAATGACGATCAGATTGTTCCAGTGATGTCTTTAGGCGGTATCGGTGTAATTTCCGTACTTTCCAACATTTTACCAAAAGAAACACACGATATTTGTGCAAAATATATGGCAGGAGATGCTAAGGGAAGTTTAGAGCTTCAGTTAAAATATTTGGATCTCATTAATACTTTATTCTGCGAAGTGAATCCAATCCCAGTGAAGAAAGCTACAGAGTTGATGGGACTTTGCAATGGCGTGATGAGAAAGCCATTGACAGAAATGGAGCCAGAACACGCAGAAAAATTAGCAAACTTAATGAGAGAAGCTGGAATCCAGTTCTAATATTGGGAGGTACCATTATGACAAAGATTATGATGCATGGATGCAACGGTGCCATGGGTCAGGTTATTACAAACCTGGTTGCTGAGATGGAAGGCGTACAGATCGTTGCTGGAATCGATGCGAGAAACAGCAAGGAGAATGCATATCCCGTTTTTACTGATATTGACGACTGTGATGTGGCAGTGGATGTCATCATCGACTTTTCTGCTGCACCGGCAGTAGACCATATGTTGGATTATGCCGTTCGCACAAAGACACCGGTTGTACTTTGTACCACAGGTCTTTCTGAGGAACAGTTGGAGAGAGTACAGGAAGCTAGCAAGGAGACAGCGATTCTTCGCTCTGCCAATATGTCTCTGGGAATCAACACCCTGATGAAATTGTTGACCCAGATTTCTGGTCTCCTCTCCGAGGCAGGATTTGACATTGATATTGTGGAGAAACATCACAGAAAGAAAGTGGATGCACCATCTGGTACAGCCATCGCCTTAGCAGAGGCTGTAAATGAAGGTCTCTCTGAGGAGTTTGACTATGTGTATGACAGAAGCGAGAGACGTATGCAGAGACCAAAAAATGAGATTGGTCTTAGCGCAGTCCGTGGAGGCACTATTGTGGGAGAACACGAAGTGATCTTCGCAGGAACCGATGAAGTTATTGAATTTAAACACACTGCTTATTCCAAGGCAGTGTTTGGAAAAGGTGCTATTTCTGCAGCTATTTTTCTTGCAGGAAAGCCGGCTGGAATGTATAATATGAGTCATGTGATTGGATAATCAGATGACATAGGCATGGGAAGCATCCAATGGGTGCTTCCTTTCCTATTTGTACTGAAAATTTGACAATGATAAAGCACACCAAGACGAAACATACCGATAAAAAGAGATTTGCTGATAACAAAGGAAAAGGCAATAAGAAATAAGGAAAAGATAATAGGAAATGTAAGAAAGGGTGAAATGACATGAAAGACGGATTTATAAAAGTGGCAGCAGCGACACCGGATGTATTGGTGGCAAATCCTGCATTTAATGGAGAAAAGATACGTGAAATGATGGAAGAAGCAGCGGAAAAAAAAGTAAAACTGCTTGTTTTCCCAGAACTTAGTATCTCTTCCGCTACCTGTGGTGATTTGGTAAAACATGACCTTTTACTGGATGAAGTATTACATGAGATAGAGAAGATAAAGACATATTCTAAGGGGCAGAAGATGGTGACCGTAGTTGGAGCGCCAATCGAATTTGCCGGACAAGTATATAACTGTGCGGTTGTCATCTGTGAAGGAAGAGTGCTTGGTATTGTGCCTAAGATGTATGCAGGAGAATTTGCGAAGGGCAAAAGAGAGGTACAGTGGATTTCCTTCTTGGGAGATGAGGTGGCCTTCGGTGTGAATGTGCTGTTCCACTGCAGTAATGTGAGACACTTCACTTTTGGCTGTGAAGTGGGCAAAGACCTTTGGGCACCTATGGCGCCGGGCGTATCTCATGTATTAAATGGTGCCACGGTGATGGCGGTACCGGCAGCAATCTTTGAGACAACCACCAAAGATGTGTACAGAAGAAATCTTGTGACAGTGGAGTCCGCTAAACAGGCAGCGGCCTATATCTATGCGGAAGCGGGAGAAGGAGAATCCACCACAGACTATATTTTCAGCGGTCATAGCCTGATTTGTGAAAATGGAACGGTGCTTGCTGAGAAGGAGCGCTTCGCAAACGGCATGATCGTCACAGATATCGATGTGAATCGCTTGGCAGGAGATCGAAGAAAAGAGGAAGCCTTTGATACTGGGGAAGAGTACTATGATTTTGTAGAATTTAATCTGCCTTTGGAGGAGACAGAACTTTCCAGAGAATTCCCGAAATATCCATTTATTCCGGCAGATCCAGATGCCAGAGATAAGGCCTGTGAGGAAATTCTTTCCATGCAGGCATTGGGATTGAAAAAACGTCTGGCCCATGCCAATGCAAAGACGGCAGTAATCGGAGTATCCGGTGGTTTGGATTCTACATTGGCTCTTTTAGTCACAGCGAGAGCCATGGATATGCTTGGTATGCCAAGGGAAAATATGATTTGCGTTACAATGCCATGTTTTGGAACAACAGATAGAACTTACCAGAATGCCCTGACGATGATGCGGGAGATGGGAGCTACCCTGCGGGAAGTAAATATTATGAAGGCTATCACACAGCATTTTGAGGATATTGATCACGATATTAACAACCGAAATGTAGCTTATGAAAATGCTCAGGCCAGAGAGAGAACCCAGGTAATTATGGATATTGCCAACGACAACAACGGTATGGTAATCGGAACGGGAGATTTATCCGAGTTGGCTCTTGGATGGGCAACCTACAATGGAGATCATATGTCCATGTATGCAGTAAATGGAGATATTTCTAAGACATTGGTGCGTTGTCTGGTACGCTACGAGGCGGATCACACGGAGAAGGAAAGCCTTCGTGCCAGCCTCTTAGATGTCATCGATACACCGGTAAGCCCAGAACTTTTGCCTCCATCTGAGGGAAAAATTGCCCAGAAAACAGAAGATTTGGTGGGACCATACGAACTTCACGATTTCTTCTTATACTACACACTTCGCTTTGGCTATGCACCAAAGAAGATTTTCCGTATTGCAGTAAAAACTTTTGCAGGGGAGTATGAGGAAGCCACCATTTACAAATGGCTTCGCAATTTCTGCTGGCGTTTCTTTGCACAGCAGTATAAGCGTTCTTGTCTTCCGGATGGTCCAAAGGTTGGCTCTGTGGATGTATCTCCAAGGGGCGGACTTCGTATGGGAAGTGATGTAAGCTCCGTAATCTGGATGAGACAGATGGATGAATTGAAGGAAGAACTGGGAATCCAGTAGTATTTCCTTAAAAAATAGAGGAAGAGGAAGTCTAAAAGCAGACCATTCCTCCCCAAAAGAACAGTCAGAAAAAACGCAGGTTTGGTTAAAATCCCTGCGTTTTTTTGTTATAATGAATGGTAACAGTTTGAAATTTGAAGCTTTGTTTTATTTGGGTATCGCCTTATTTAGGGCATTTTGCATGGCCTGTTGTAAAATGGTGTTTGTGTACTGGCTGTCACTTTGGAAGGTTAGTTCGTCGATGGAATCCACCTTTTTCAGCTGTTCGTTGATATCCTCTACGGCAGTTTCCAAGAGAGGATACATGGCGGCGGTTTCCTCCGTCAAGCCGGAAAGGGAGATGGAAGTGATTTTTTCATCGGTAATGGCGACCTTCACATCCACGGAAGAACCTCCGAGATGGATGGTGGAAGAATATATGCCGGCCAGATATTCCATGGCAGGTTCTGTGGCTGTGTTAGAATTTTTTGTATTCTGCCCCGGAAGAAACATAAAAATAAGCAATAAGATAAAAAGAATGCCAAGAACGATAAAGATACCGGTATAGATCAGTTCCTTGGCTTTAAAGACAAATATTTTTGTATTGGCTCCCATAGTAATACCCTTCCTTTATTAATATTAATATATTCTATGAGGGGAGTATGGAAGTTATGACAGGTTTGGAGGTAAGTATGGCACTTCAATTTGTGATTGGAAGAAGCGGCAGCGGCAAATCTACCGCACTCTATCAGCACATCATTCAGGAATCTTTGCAGCACCCAAAGAAGAATTATCTGATTCTCACACCAGATCAGTTTACTTTGGATACCCAGAAGATGGTGATAGGAATGCATCCGTTTCATGGAACCTTAAATATAGACATTTTAAGTTTTCAGAGATTGGCTTATCGGGTTTTTGCAGAGCTTTCGGAGGAACCAGGGGTAATCCTAGAGGATTTGGGGAAAAGCATGATTTTACAAAAAATACTGGGAAAGAGAAAAAATGAGCTTCCAGTATTTGGTTCCAATCGAGATAAGATGGGGTTTATCGATGAGTTAAAATCCCTTCTCTCCGAATTTTATCAGTATGGCATTACCACAGAATCCCTGAAAAAGCAGTGGGAGAAAGAACGGGAGGGAAGTCTTCTAAAGAAAAAGCTGGGGGAACTTTTGCTGGTCATGGAAGAATTTGAATCCTTTATGGGAGAAGAGTATATTGTGGCGGAACAGTTGTTGACGGCCCTTGGAAATCGGGCAGCAGAGTCTGCTCTTTTGCGGGATGCGGTGATTGTACTGGATGGATTTACTGGATTTACCCCGGTGCAGTATGATCTTCTTCGAAAACTTTTGCCGTTAAGTTCTATGATGTATGTGGTGGTGACCATGGATCCGGAGGAAGTGCATTTTAAATATATTTTGGACTATGAACTTTTTTCTGTCAGCAAGGAGACCATTGCCCGCTGTAGGAAGCTGGCGGAGGAGACAGAGACTAGAATTTTGCCACATTGGATTATAGAGGGAGAACAGGGGAAATTCAAAGATCATCCGGAGCTTCGTTTCTTGGAGCAGTATCTCTTTCGAAGAAGGCAGGAGAAGTATTTGAAACCGACGGAGGAAATCAAGCTCTATTCTTTGACAGATCCTGAGGAGGAAGCCCTTTTTGCGGCGAGAACGATCAGCCATTTGGTGCAGAAGGAAGGGTATCGATATCGGGATATCGCCGTAGTTTCTGGCGATATGGAGCGGTATCAGATGCGGCTTTCCCGCATGTTTGAGGAGTACGGCATTCCTTGTTTTGTGGACGATACGAAGGGAATGCGAAATCACCCGCTGGTGGAATGTATCCGAGGAATTTTTGCCCTCTTTGAATTTGATTTCTCCTATGAAAGTGTTTGCCATTATACAAAAAATGGCATGAGTAACATAGAAAAACAGCAGGCGGATGCGCTGGATAACTATCTGCTTGCCACAGGAAGAAGAGGTTACAGCAGCCTTTCTGGTGCTTTTACGAAAAAGCCAAGGAAGATGGGGGAAAAAATCTTTCAGGAGGCTGAGGAAGGTCGAGTTATATTGATGGAAGAGATGCGGGAGATAGCCCTGGTCTTTCGCAAAAAAAGAGGAAAGGTGAGGGATTATCTGGAAGCCCTCTATCAATATATGGTGAAAATGGAGTATGAGGAGAAACTTTTTGCGGCGGCAAGAACTTTTGAGGAAAAGGGAGAATATGTCTATATGTCTGCCTACGACCAGGTATATGGTGCTGTGATTGACCTTTTAGATAAGGTTGTGGACATTCTGGGAGAGGAAGAACTGGAGTTGACAGAGCTTCGCAAAATTATGGATGCAGGACTGGATGAGATGGAGCTTGGTGTGATTCCGTCTGGAATCGATCAAGTGGTGATCGGAGATATGGAGCGAACCCGTCTCAGCAATATAAAAGTGCTGTTGTTTTTGGGGGTCAATGAAGGGGTGATTCCAAAGCCAGCCAAGGGCGGCGGCATTTTAAGCGACGGAGATCGAGAAAAATTGGCAGGGGAAGATTTTACTCTTGCACCGGGGGCGAGAAAAAGCACCGGTTTGGAGCAGTTTTATCTGTATCTTACCATGACAAAGGCCTCCAAGAGACTGTATCTTACCCTATCCAGGCTGGATCAGGATGGAAAATCCATTCGTCCTTCTTATCTGGTGGGACGACTTCAGATGCTTTTTCCAGCGCTTACCATGAAAGAAAAACTGCCGGAGGAGAGAGAGTATGTGACAGAAAAGGCCAGTCTGCCTTATGTGAGAGAAGGATTGCAACGGTGGTTTGCAGGGGAGGCAGAGAGAGAGGATATGGATTTCCTTTGCTGGATGTATCAGTCCCAGGAGGGAAGACAGTGGATTTTGGACGATCTTACTGGAAGATTTTATACTAATCAGGAGAGTCCTCTTCAGGAAGCTACAGCAAAAGCTCTCTATGGCATGAAAATGGAGGCAAGTGTCACTCGACTGGAAAATTATGCGGGCTGTGCCTTTGCCCATTTTCTTCGGTATGGCCTGATGTTGGAAAAACGGCAAAAATATCAGCTTCGCTCTGCGGATTTAGGGCAAGTGCTTCATAAATGTTTGGAATATTTTATGCGCGAGACTAAGATACGCGGAAAGGGATTCCGCTTTATGGGGGAGGAGGAGCGAAATGACCTGGCTTCCCAGTGCCTTCGAAGAGCGGTGGAGGAGTACGATTCCTCCGTCTTTCACAGCAGTGCCAGAAACGAGGCGGCAATCCAGCGGATGGAGCGACTGGTAAAGAGAACTGTCTGGGCATTGCAGCAGCAGCTAAAACACAGTGATTTTGAGCCGACAGAGTTTGAGTGGAAATTCCAGAGCCGAAAAGATTTGGAAAACGTAAAACTCTCTTTGCAGGGCGGTGCCACTATGGAGCTTCGTGGTGTGATAGACCGCATCGATTATTATGAGGATGAGGATAATCTATATCTGAAGATTACGGATTACAAGTCCGGTATGCAGACCTTTGAACTCTCCGACATTTACAATGGTCTTTCCTTGCAGTTGGTTGTATATCTCAATGCGGCGGTGGAAAAGGCGCGGGCAGATCAGAAGAAAAATGTAGTTCCCGGTGGAATTTTCTATTTCCATATTCAAGATCCCCTTATTGAGCCAAAGGAAGAGGAAAGTGAAGAGGAGGCCATGTTGGCGGAGTTTGATTTATCTGGTCTTACCTTGGCAGAGAAGGAACTGGTGGAACATATGGACTTTGCACCGGTAAAATCCATCCCGGTATCCTATAAAAAGGATGGGAATTTCTCTGCGGTATCCAATGTGGCGACGAGAGAACAGTTTGCACTGCTGGGAAATGATGTGAAGCGTCAGATGGCTGCCTACGGAAATGCAATTATGAAGGGAAATATTGCTATAGCCCCTTATAAGGAGGACAAGAAAACCGCCTGTGATTACTGTGATTACAGGGGAATCTGTGGTTTTGATCCCTCTTTCGAAGGAAATAGTTATCGGAGAATAAAAAAAGAAAACAAAAAAAATATTTGGGATAAATTAGAGGAAAGAGGGTGAATCGGATGGGTTGGACAAAAGAACAGCAGGAAGCCATAGACCTTAGAGGGAGTAATCTTTTAGTGTCTGCGGCAGCAGGCTCCGGAAAGACCGCTGTGTTGGTGGAACGAATCATTAAGATGGTCTGTGAAGAGGGATATGACATTGATAAAATTTTGGTGGTAACCTTTACCAAAGCCGCTGCGGCGGAGATGAAGGAACGTATTGGAAAACGTCTGTTGGAGGAGAGCATGGCTCATCCAGATCAGCCGCGGATTCAAGAGCAGTTATCCTATATTCACCGAGCACCAATTTCCACCATTCACAGCTTTTGTACAAATTTGTTGCGTAATTATTTTCATATGATATCGTTAGATCCCGGATTTCGTATCGGCGAGGAGGGGGAAGTGGAACTGCTAAAACAGCAGGTGTTAGATGAAGTGTTGGAATGCTGCTATGAAGAAAAGGAGCAGGCATTTTGGGATTTTGTGGAAGCCTACAGCTACGGAAAAGATGACAGAAAGATTGGTGAAATGGTGCTTCGTCTCTTTGATTACTCCATCAGCCATCCTATGCCAAAGAAATGGCTGTTAGAGGCACTAGATGCCTTGGAGATAGAGGAAAAGGAACCTATGTGGCTTTCTAAGGTAATGGAATACGGGAACCAAGTGTTGTCCGATGGAATTATGTATCTGAACCAGGCTATGGAAATTTGTTGGGACGTGGAACCTTTGATGGAAAAATATGTTCCGTTTTTCGTGGAAGAACAGGCAAGATTACAGGCACTGCTTGATATGGAAAAGTACGAGGAACGTGTGGAGGCATTTTCCAAATTTTCCTTCCAAAGGATTCCTGCGATTCGGACGAAGGATGCCTTTGTAAAGGAACGACAGGAGGCGGCAAAGAACCTGCGAGACGAGGTAAAGACCATGATACAGAATTTGGAGAAGGACTGCTATCAGGCAACTCTTCGTCAGATTCGACAGGAAACAGCCATGATAAAGCCATATTTGGAGACATTGGTAAACCTTACTCTGCGATTTTCTGAGGAATTTCTAGGGAAGAAGTTGGAAAAAAATATGTTGGAGTTTCATGACTTGGAGCATTTTTCGTTGCAGCTTCTGGTGGAAGACTATCAGGATGGAATTGTAGTAAAAACGCCATTGGCAAAGGAATTGGCATCGCAGTATCAGGCGGTATTTACCGATGAGTACCAGGACAGCAACTTGATTCAGGAGGTATTGTTAAAGGCCGTATCCCGGGAGGAGAATGGAAATCGCTTTATGGTGGGAGACATAAAGCAGAGTATCTATCGGTTCCGTATGGCAAGACCGGAAATCTTTTTGGAAAAATATGCTTTGGGAGCGGAGAGCGGAAATAATCTTTACAAAAACATAGAGTTAAAAAACAATTTCCGAAGCCGTCCGGAGGTATTGTACAGTATCAACTATATTTTTTATCAGATTATGAAACCTTCTCTGGGGGATGTGCTGTATGAGGAAAAGGTGGCCTTAACGCCGCCGGAGGAGAAAAAAACAGAGAGAGATGCTATAAAAGACGCAGAAAGAGAGAGAGATGCGGAGACAGAAAAAGACCAAGAACCGGAAGTTATCACTCAGGAAATTCTTCTCTTAGATCAGGAAAAGGAAGATCCAAACCCGTTGGATTTTGGAGAACTTTCCCTGGTGGAACTGGAAGCAAAAATGGTGGCAAAGCGCATCAAGGAGCTGGAGGGATATGCCTACAAGGATATGGTAATCCTCCTTCGCACCATGGAAGGATGGGCGCAGGTTTTTGAGGAAGTGCTTACCATGGAGGGGATTCCCGTGCACGCAGAGAGCAGAACAGGCTATTTTGATACCTTTGAGATACGAGTGCTGTTAAATATACTGGCAGTGGTGGATAACATCTATCAGGATGTGGAACTGGCAGCGGTGCTTCGCTCCCCGATTGGTGGATTTTCCGGGGAAGATCTGGCATGTATCCGCAGTCTGGTGCTGAGTGAGCGAAGAACGGAGGACAGCCTTTATGATGAGATGCTCTTTTATCTGGAAAAGGGAGAACGAGCAGATTTAAAGGAGAAAATTACAAAAATAGTGCAGTTACTCACCGTTTTGCGGGAGGAAAAGACGAGACTTTCTCTACAGGAGCTGATTTGGTCCCTTCTGGATCGCACCGATTACTATCATTTGGTGGGAAGTATGCCAAATGGAGAACAGAGAATGGCTAATATCCGCATGTTTTTGGAAAAGGCGGGCGCCTACGAAAAAACCAGCTTTAAGGGGGTATTTCATTTTCTGCAATATATGGAACAAATTCGCAGTTATCAGATGGACTATGGAGAGGCCTCTGTGCTGGGGGAAGAGGCCGATGTGGTGCGAATTATGAGCATCCATAAGAGCAAAGGTCTGGAATTTCCGGTGGTTTTTCTATCCGGTCTTGGAAAGATGTTTAACTTTATGGATCGCAATCAGCGTATGCTGCTGCATCCGGATTACTATATCGGTCTGGACGGTATTGACTTGGAGACAAGAACAAAAAAAGTTTCCTTGCAAAAGAAAATGATTCGAAGACAACTGGTTCTTTCTATGCTGGGAGAGGAAATTCGAGTCCTCTACGTTGCCATGACCAGAGCGAGAGATAAATTGATTATGACGGGAACGGTGGATGATTTTGCAAAATGGATGAGAAACTATGGAGAACATCCGGGGATCAACCTGTCATTTAGCGGACTATCCAAAGGAACTAGCTATCTTCACTGGATTTTCCCAGCCATTTTGCGAAGCCATGATTTGGATGCTTTTCGGCAAAGCTATGGTGTATCTCTGTCTGAGGGAGAATACTTCGTCATGCCGGACGAAAAAATGCCGTCTTTCCAACTGTCTGTCACGAGAATCCGAGAGATTGTGGGCGAGGAAATCAAAAAGGAATATGGAAAAGAGCTGGAAAGAGAAGATTTTCTCCGCTGGGTTGAGGAACAGGGAGAAAACAGCAAGAATCTGGATTTATTTTCCTGGGAATATCCAAAAAAGAAGGAGTTAAAGGCAAGAAGCAAGTGGTCCGTTTCCCAATTAAAAGAAGAAAAAAGCGAGGCGCCGCTGTTTGTCTCCGCAGAGGAAGAGCTGGAAGAAGTGAGAAAAGAGACCTTGTCAGAGAAAAGAGTGCCGCGTTTTTTACAGGAGAAAAAAGAGATGCCCCTTGTGGGAGCTTCCAGAGGTACGGCCGTTCACAAACTGATGGAGGAACTTTCCTTTGAGGAGGCAGAAAAGAAGGGGCTTTTGGCGGCAGTTGACAGTTTGATCTCCGACGGAAAGTATCAAAGAGAACATAAGGACATTCTTCCGATAAGAAAAATACAGGAATTATTAGAATCTACTCTGGGAAAACGCTTGTTGCAGGCAGAAAAAGCGGGAAATCTCCACAAAGAAGCCCAATTTATGATCGGTGTTCCTATGAGGGAGATGGAACCGGAGACGGAAAGTGAGGAACTTGTATTGCTGCAGGGTGTCATCGACCTTTATATGGAGGAGGAAGATGAGTTGGTACTGTTGGATTACAAGACAGACCAAGTGAAAAAAGGGGAGGAGCAAATTTTAGTTGCTCGCTATCACAGTCAGCTTGACTGGTACCAGAGAGCCTTGGAACAGATGACGGGAAAAAAAGTAAAGGAAAAGATCATCTATTCTTTCACTTTGGGAAAGGCAATCTATTTGTCGTAAAAGGTTGGTGGACAAAAGAGACACTTTGTAATATAATGATTCGCGGTAAAAAATATGCGAAAGTTCTTAATAATAAAGGAGGCGACGAGAACATGGCGGATTATCAAGAAGGAATTATGTACGAAAGTTTCGCCCGGGTATATGACACGTTTATGGATAATGTGCCATACGATCAGTGGGCCGAAGATTACGGACGCATTATGAAAGAACACGGGATTCAGGATGGTATTGTGCTGGATCTTGGCTGTGGAACAGGAAGTCTCACACTCCGTTTGGCGGAGAAAGGCTATGATATGATTGGTGTGGACTATTCCATGGATATGCTGGAGATTGCCAGAGAAAAAAGTGAAGGCAAGGATATTTTATATCTGGAACAGGATATGAGGGAATTCGAGCTTTATGGTACGGTAGGAGCTGTGCTCTGTGTCTGTGACAGCATCAATTATATTTTGGAACCGGAGGAAGTGGAGGAAGTCTTTTCTCTGGTGGATAATTATTTAGATCCACAGGGGCTTTTTATCTTTGATTTTAATACAGATTATAAATACCGGGAGATTATCGGAGAGCGAGTGATCGCGGAGGATCGGGAAAATATGAGTTTTATTTGGGATAACTACTACGATGAGGAATCCAGAATTAACGAATATGCCCTCTCCATCTTTGTGCAGGAAAAGGACGACCTGTACCGGAAATATCAGGAACTTCATTACCAGAGAGGATACTCTTTGGAGGAGATGAAAGAATACCTGGAAAAGGCAGGATTGGTATTTTTATCTGCCGAAGACGGCGAGGAAGGCGGTCCGGTGCGACCAGATAGTGGGCGAATCCGCGTAATCGCAAGAGAAAAGAAAAAATGGACAAAGCTTCAGATTGAGAAGCAGGATAGATAATGGAGGAAGAAAACAAATGGAAGATTATATTGTAAGAGGTATGGCCGCCAACAATCAGGTACGATTTTTCGGCGCATATACAAGAAATTTAGTGGAAGAGGCGAGAGAACGCCACAATACAAGCCCTGTGGTAACAGCGGCATTGGGACGTCTCCTCACAGCAGGAGCTATGATGGGAAGCATGTGCAAAAATGATTCCGATTTAGTCACCATTAAGATTAAGGGAGACGGACCAATTGAAGGTCTTACAGTGACTGCAGATGCCAAGGCAAATGTAAAGGGATTTGCCTACAATCCAGTGGTAATTATTCCACCAAGCTGGGCAGGCAAACTGGATGTAGGAGCGGCCATCGGATACGGCACACTGACAGTAATCAAAGACATCGGTATGAGAGAACCATATTCCGGTCAGGTAAACTTAACAACCAGTGAGGTAGCAGAGGATCTTACCTATTATTTCGCATCCTCTGAACAGATTCCAACTTCTGTGGCACTTGGTGTGTTGATGGAGAAAAATAACACAGTAAAACAGGCGGGTGGATTTATTATTCAGCTTATGCCATTTGCCAGCGAGGAAGTTATCTCTGCGCTGGAAAAGAAATTGGAGGCATTTTCTTCTATTACGACACACTTGGACAATGGAGAGACACCGGAGGAAATCATTACACAGCTTCTGGAAGGCTTTGATGTGACATTTACCGATAAGATTCCAACGAAATTCCAGTGCAACTGCTCCAAAGACCGTGTTTCAAAAGCAGTAATCAGCATCGGCAAAAAAGAAATTCAGGAAATGATCGATGAAGGAAAAGACATCGAAGTAAACTGTCATTTCTGCAATACGCACTACAATTTTTCTGTGGAGGAATTAGGGGAACTTTTGGAAGCAGCCAAATAAGAAAAAGAGGGATACTTTGAATTACGTTTTAGATACACATACCCACACCATTGCCAGTGGACATGCTTATTCCACCATTAAAGAGATGGCAGAATCTGCAGCAGAGAAGGGATTGGAACTTCTTGCCATTACGGAACATGCACCGATGATGCCAGGAACCTGCAACATTATTTATTTTTCTAATCTGCGGGTTTGCCCACGCCAGATGTGCGGCATTGAGGTGATGTTTGGGGCGGAAGTCAATGTGCTTGACTACGATGGACATTTGGATTTGGATAATTCTATTTTGGATAAGTTAGACCTTCGTATTGCCAGTCTGCATACAGTCTGTCTGGCACCGGGAACTAAGGAGGAAAACACAAGAGCTACCATCGCAGCCATCAAAAATCCTCGCATTGACATTATGGGACATCCGGATGATCCTGCTTACGAACTGGATATTGAGCAGGTAGTTCGCGCGGCAAAGGAATACAAGACTTTGCTGGAGGTAAACAACAACTCCTTAAATCCAAACAGCGCCAGAGCTGGGGCGGACAAAAATATCCGCAAGATGTTAGAGTACTGTGAGCAGCTCAAAGTGCCGGTTATTTTAAACAGTGATTCACATGTATTTACGGATGTGGGAAGAAATGATTTCTCCATGCCGCTTTTGGAGGAACTGGGATTCCCAGAGGAATTGGTGGTAAACCGTTCCGTGGAAGCCTTCAAACAGGCATTGGCAGAAAAAAGAAAATTTTTGAAGGGTTAAGAGAAAAATATTTTGCAACCATACAGAAGTGGCATGCATAGACTAAATTAGAAAAGACGAAACCGCCTTTTTCAACGACATTTTTAGGGGTAATCTTTATGAAAAGAGAATCTGGTATCCCCTCGCATTTAAAAAAAATTGGAGCTTATGAAGCCCATGATTGTCGTATTTTTGGAGAAGGTATTGGAGTTGCAGTGCTGGATACAGGGATTTATCCTCATCCTGATTTTTTCCGGGAGGGAAATCGACTGCATGCCTTTTCTGATTTTATAAATCATCACCATGAACCTTATGATGATGGCAATCATGGCACTCATATTTGTGGAATTATTGCCTCGGGCGGCAAAGATGCCAGAGGAAGATATATAGGAATTGCGCCGGGCGCTCATCTGATCTGTGCAAAGATATTGGGGGCAGATGGAAATGGAAAGGTAGCAACAGCTCTTGCTGCTTTTCAGTGGATTCATCGATGGCGCCATTTTTACAATATTCGTATATTGAACATTTCCATGGGGATGCCAGTGTTGCATCCCCATGATGAATTTTCGCCCTTTATGCAGGGCATCAAATCCCTTTGGGATGCAGGCATTCTTGTGGTGGCTGCGGCGGGAAATAATGGGCCGAAGCCAAAGAGTATTACAGCGCCGGGAATTGGGCGAGAGATTGTAACAGTGGGATCTTGTGAGGAGCGATTCTCGGGAAGAGGTCCCACCATTAACTGTATCAAAAAACCAGATCTGTGCGCTCCAGGCAGCCAGATCTATTCCTGTAAAAATAGAGGACAGGAATATACCTACAAAAGTGGCACTTCCATGTCCACACCTATGGTGTGTGGGGCGGCGGCGCTTCTTTTGTCAATACACCCAGAATTAACCAACAGGGAGGTAAAAGAGCGATTGATTCAAAGTTCTAAGAGTCTGGGACTGCCGTGGCAGCAGCAGGGAGCAGGAATGCTCAATATACCTGCTCTTTTGGAATTGTGATACTTTGATGGAGAGAAAAATATTATGGTTTTTGAATACAACATAGAGAAAGAGCAGGCGGGCCAGACAATTGATGCTTTTTTGCGAAAAAAGGGCTATTCCAGGCGGCTGGTCATTGAATTAAAGAGTATGGAAGAGGGAATTTTGGTAAATGGGGAACGACGTTTTACCAACTACCCTTTAAAAGCAGGAGAGCTGCTTCAGATTACACTGCCGCCGGAGGAAAGCTCAGAGCATATCGATGGAGTTTCTATGCCTCTTGATATTATCTACGAGGATGCTCATATTTTGGCGGTGAATAAGCCGGCGGATATGCCGGTGCATCCTTCGATGAACAATCATGAAAATACGTTGGCCAATGGGGTGGCGTGGTATTTTGCTAAAAAAAATCAGCCCTTTGTTTTTCGATGTGTCAATCGATTGGACCGAGATACCACAGGTCTGGTACTGTTGGCAAAGCATGCCCTGAGTGGATGCATTTTATCGGAGATGGTGAAAAAGAGAATTCTAAAAAGAGAATATCTTTGCATCTGTAAAGGAAGGGTAGAAAAAGCAGGGACGGTGGATCTTCCCATTGGAAGACTGCCGGGTTCCGCGCTGATGCGGTGCATTGATCCGGAGGGAGGAGACCGAGCAGTGACCTATTATCATCCCGTTGCCTGGGAAAAGGATATGACACTGCTTCGAATCCAGCTGGAAACCGGGCGCACCCATCAGATTCGGGTGCATATGGGTGCTCTGGGACATCCTCTTCCTGGGGATTATCTCTATCATCCTGACTATACTCATATTAAGAGACAGCCTCTTCATTCGGAAATCCTCACCTTTCCCCATCCCATTACAGGGAAGGAGATGAAACTTACGGCGCCAGTGCCGGAGGATATGAGGAGACTGTTTCCGGAGTATTTTCATACATTTTCCTGAGGAAGAAATATATAAAGTGTTCAGAAAAATATCTAAAAATCTTGCAACTTTCTATGCACTTTGCTACAATATAGTCAATATGCATAGAAAAGAGGAAACCAGAGATATGGAGCTTTTAGGAAAAACACTAAGCGAGAAAATCGAGAAAATTTATCAGGAGATCGAGGGAAAATTAAGCGATCCGCTGAACATTCTTGTGATGGACATTGAGAATGAGCTGGACGTGAACAGACCTTGCTACCATGATGTAAAGGGAAAAGAGTACGTGATCAAGCTGGATGTGACCATGGAGGACAACCTGTTTGAGAATGCATTAGTTCGTAACTTGATCTATTGTTTACAGATGGAAGAAGGTGCCCCAATCCTTGAGCCAAATCCAAAGGATCAGATGGCAGTGACAGCGGCATCCATGATCAATTCTACGATTCTTGATATCAACCTGGAACTTAGATTAAAAGAATACGGCGTTGTTTTAGATGAGATCGACACTATGCGATTGGGAGATTTATTTGCATTCCTTCGCACAGATATGGCACAGAGACACAGAGAGATGTACAACATCGTTACATGTCTGCAGGTGCTGTTGATTTATTTTACAGCAGAAAAGAAAGAAAATATTGAACAGATCATTGAAACTTTTGAATTATCTGACCCTGATCTTTGCGAACTGATCGATAAAGGCATCAGCATTATTGAGAAATATGGATGTGACACAACACGCGGACAGATGAGATGTATGAGAAAGCTTGCTTTGATGCTTGGTATGAAGGATAAGATTAAAGTATTCTATGAGGGAAAAGCAACTTTAGTGTAAAAGATACGTGAACGGGGGCGGTGCAAACATGCCCCTGTTTTTCTTTATACAGAATCTTTTGTTGATTGGAAGAAAAACCAGTTTTATTTGTATGCAGGGGGACAGCACATGAGATTACAGGACTATTTAAGAGAGCATATTTTACCAACAGACGGCGCCATGGGAACCTATTACGATTTCCTCTATGGTGGGGAGGAAGGCATGGCAGAGCTTGCCAATGTGAGTCATCCGGAGCGGATTTTGCGTATCCATAAGGAGTACATCGAAAGCGGTGCCAGATTGATTCGCACCAACACCTTTGCCTTAAATGAAGCCAGCGTAAAACAGGCTTTGCCAGAGTGCAAAGACCCAGGGGAGTATATTAGCCGCAGTTTAAAGAAGGCGGTTTCTCTGGCAAGAGAGGCGGCGGCTTCCTGTGAGGAACCCGTCTTTGTGGCGGCCGATATTGGACCAATTCCGGTTAACGGGGAGGAGGATTACTCTCAGGAGGAATATCAAAGGCTCATTGACCTGTTTTTAGAGGAAGAGGTGGATGCGTTTGTGATGGAGACCTTTTCCTATACGGAACCGGTAAGAAAGATGGCAGAGTACATTAAGAAAAAAGCACCGGAGACCTTTGTGCTTGGGCAGTTTTCTGTCAATCCTACGGGCTATTCCCAGATGGGAAAGAGCGTGGAACATATCTTTCAGGTGGCAGGAGAATGTGAATTTTTAGATGCCATCGGACTAAACTGCAGCATTGGTGCAGCCCATATGCTCAAATTTTTAAATCGAGTGGATATTCCTGTGAATAAATATCTCTCTGCTCTTCCAAACTGTGGATATCCGCAGATTGTGCGTGGCAAGATGCGCTATTCAGACAGTGCAGATTATTTTGGTGAGATGATGGAGCAGATGATTCCTCTTGGCGTCAATATTTTAGGTGGATGCTGTGGCACAACGCCAGAATATATCAAAAAAATTGCCGACAGAGTCAACCATCGTCAGCCGGAAGTGCGAAAAGAAGGGCAAAGTCAGCCAGTGACGAAAAAACAGATGGATAAAAGATATCCATTGATTGATAAAATGAACCGGGGAAAGAAGATTATTGCGGTGGAACTGGATCCTCCTTTTAATGAAGACATCACAAAATTGATGGAGGGCGCCTATGAACTGAAGGAAAAAGGGGTGGATGTGATTACCATTGCAGATTCGCCTATGGCAAGATCCAGAGCAGATTCCTTGTTGGTAGCATCCAAATTAAAGAGAGATTTGGGTATTACTGTGCTTCCGCACTTTACTTGTCGAGACCGAAATAGAATCAGTGTGCGCTCCAGCATTCTCGGTGCCTACCTAAACGAAATCCGAGATATGTTGATTGTAACGGGAGACCCTGTGGGTCCTGCGGACCGGGATAACACTAAGGGGGTTTTTGATTTCAATTCCATTCGCATGATGGAGTTTATCAGCGGTATGAATGAGGAACATTTTGCCAAGGAGCCAATCTGCATTGGCGGTGCATTGAATCAAAACAGTGCCTCTTTGGATGTGCTGATCAAGCGAACAGAGAAAAAAATCCATGCCGGTGCCTCCTTTTTCCTGACACAGCCTATGTACGATAAGGAAAGTATAGATCGAATTCGAAAAATCAAAGAAAAGTTGGATACGAAGATTCTTTGTGGGCTTATGCCGCTGGTAAGTTATCGAAATGCCATGTTTATCAAAAACGAGATGCCAGGTATCTGTGTGCCAGACGAGATTGTAGAAAAGTACCGACCGGATATGTCCAAGGAGGAGGCAGAAGAAGTGGCAATTAAGATCTGTCTTGACTTGGCACGGGAGATGAAAGATGTGACGGATGGTTATTATTTTATGGTGCCATTTAACCGGGTAAGCCTGATTGGACGAATTATCAAGGAGATGAAAAAGGCAGATCCAAAGGCCTTTTGCGAGGAATAGAGGGAGGAAGAAAGATGACAACACAAGAATTTTACGACTTACTGGAAAAAGAAATCCTTCTGTGTGATGGCGCCACAGGAAGTCTTTTGCAAAAGGAAGGAATGCCTATGGGTGTTTGTCCGGAACAGTGGATTTTGGAACATCCAGAGGCCATTATTAAGATTCAAAAAGCCTATGTGGAGGCGGGAAGTCATATTATCTATGCCCCAACCTTCGGGGGGAACCGGATCAAATTAGGCGAGTACGGTTTGGAAAATCGACTGGAAGAAATCAACCGAAATTTGGTTGCCCTTTCCAAGGAAGCGGCAGGAAAGAAAGCCTTTGTAGCGGGAGATATGACTATGACGGGATCCAGTTTGAAACCATTAGGGGATATGGAACTGGAAACCTTGATTGACATTTACAAGGAACAGGCAAAGGTGCTTTATGAGGCAGGGGTTGACCTTTTTGTGGTGGAAACTATGCTTAGCTTAGCGGAGACCAGAGCTGCTGTGATTGCCATAAAAGAAGTTTGTGACCTTCCCGTTATGGCAACCATGACCTTCGGGGAAGATGGAAAAACTTTGTATGGCACATCGCCAGAGGCAGCTGCTGTGGTGTTAGAAAGCATTGGCGCTGATGTGGTGGGAGTAAACTGTTCCACTGGACCGGCGGAAATGATAGAAGTAGTCAAAAAAATGAGAGGGGTAAGTCAGATTCCTATTTTGGCAAAACCCAATGCGGGTCTTCCAGAGTTGCAGGATGGAAAGACAATCTACAAAATGACAGCGGAGGAATTTGTATCCTATGTACCCGCTTTGGTGGAAGCAGGGGCAAATCTTCTTGGGGGATGCTGTGGTACTGATGCCACATTTATTAAGGTGTTAAAAGAAAGTACTGCCAGCCTTTTGCCTCTATCTTGGAAGGAAGAAAAGCCGGCATACCTTTCCTCTGAGCGAAAGGTGCAAAAGATTGACCTGGATGGCCCATTCCTTTTGATTGGGGAACGGATGAATCCAACGGGCAAGAAGGCATTGCGGGAAGAATTGAAAGAAGGATCTCTGTCTTTGCTTCTTTCCATGGCAGCAGAGCAGGAGGAGATGGGAGCTCACATATTGGACCTCAATGTGGGAATGAACGGCATTGATGAAAAAGAGACGATGCTTCGGGCAATTGAGGAACTTGGGTTGGTTACGTCCCTGCCTCTTTGCATCGATACCAGTCATATCGACATTATGGAGGCGGCACTTCGGGCCTATCCGGGGCGTGCCTTGATCAATTCTATCTCCTACGAGAAAGAAAAAATAGAAAAAGCCCTTCCACTGGCAAAAAAATATGGCGCCATGTTTATTGCGTTGCCTCTCTCTGACGAGGGGTTGCCAAAAAACGTGGAGGAAAAGAAGGCGCTTGTCAGAAAAATTATAGAAAAAGCGGATGAAATAGGGATTTCCGCAAAAAATATCGTGGTAGATGGTTTGGTAGCTACGGTGGGGGCAGAACCTACAGCAGCTCTCAATACCTTGGAGACTATACGATACTGTAAGGAAGAACTGGGGGTAGCTACAGTGACGGGGCTTTCCAATATCTCCTTTGGGCTTCCGGAACGAGGAAAGGTAAACAGTGCCTTTCTTACTATGGCTATGAGTAAAGGATTGACCATGGCCATTGCCAACCCTTCCAGCAACATATTGCAGGATGCCATGTTTGCTTCTTCTCTGCTCCTTTGTAAACCGGACAGCGATAAGGCATACATTTATCACTGTCAGAAACAGGAAAAGAAAGAAAAGGAAACAGTTTCTCCTCGTAAGGAAGAAGACACAGCAAAGGTCTATGAGGCGGTGTTGGAAGGAAACCGCGAGGGCATTTTAAAGGAAGTCAAAAAAGAATTGGAACAGGGAAGTCTGCCGGGGGATATTGTAGATCAGAAGCTGATTCCTGCCATCAATCAGGTGGGAGAACTCTTTGATCAGCAGATTTACTTTCTGCCCCAGCTGATTGCCTCAGCGGAAGCCATGAAAAAGGCAATCGAATATCTGGAACCGATGCTTGCCAAGGAATCCAGAGAGGAGATGGCCACCATCGTCATTGCCACGGTGGAGGGAGATATTCATGACATTGGAAAGAACCTGGTGGCGTTGATGTTGAAAAACTATGGATTCCGGGTGATTGATCTTGGAAAAAATGTGCCGAAGGAGACCATTGTGGAGACCGCCATGGAAGAAAAGGCCGAATTTATTGTACTCTCTGCTTTGATGACTACCACTATGATGGAGATGAAGGAAGTTATCGCCTACAAAAAAGAAAAGGGATGCAATGCAAAGGTCTGTATCGGCGGTGCGGTGATTACCCAGAGCTTTGCAGATGAGATCGGTGCTGAGGGATATTCCAAGGATGCAGCGGATGCGGTGCGCTTGATTTCCTCTTTGCTCTAAAAAGTGTATAAATAACGGAAACGTATTTAGGGAAAGGAAAATAGAATGAGAATAGATTGTGTGATTCCAACCTATCGACCGGATGAAAAATTGGTGGCCTGCTTAAAACAGCTCCAGAGACAGACGGTAACCTTAGGAAAGATCATTTTGATGAATACAGAAGAATCTCTTCTCCAAGTGGAGCTTCCGGAGGGGATAGAGAATCTGGAGATTCATCATATCAAGAAAGCAGAATTTGATCACGGGGGAACCAGAAATGAGGGACTTTCCTACAGTGATGCGGATGTGGTGCTATTTTTGACACAGGACGCAGTACCTGCCAATGAGTTTTTGGTGGAAAAAATATTGGAACCTTTTGCGGATCCGCAGGTTTGTGCGGTATACGGCAGACAATTGGCTGATCCAAAGAAAAGTCCGGTGGAGGCATTTACCAGACGCTTTAATTATCCGCCAGAGAGCCGCAAAAAGACGGAGGAAGATTTGGATACCCTTGGGATTAAGACTTTCTTTTGTTCCAACGTGTGTGCGGCATATCGCCGAGAGGTTTATGAAACACTGGGTGGCTTTCCACGAAAAACTATTTTTAATGAGGATATGATTTTTGCATCCCATTTGATTGAGGAACATTATGGGGTTTACTATCAGGCGGAGGCAAAGGTGTGGCATTGGCATGACTATACCGGAATGCAGCAACTCCATCGAAACTTTGACCTTGGTGTGTCTCAAAAAGATGCTGGGGGCTTGTTTCTAAAAGTCAAATCGGAATCAGAGGGAATTCGGCTGGTAAAGGAGACCATCCAATGGCTGTGGAGCAAAAGACAATATGGAAAAATCATAGGTGTAATCTGGCAAAGCGGATGCAAATATCTGGGATACAAATTGGGATATCACTATGAAAAGCTGCCGAAGGAGTGGATTAAGAAATTTACGATGAATCCATCTTACTGGGAGGAATAAAAGAGCAATAGGAATGCTTTTCCAAGAGAAGGAGAAAATCCGACAAATGAAAAGAATTCATCACATTTTTTTAAGAAAAATGCTGTTGCAACTAGTCTAAAATTGGTATAATATTGCAAAGGATGAGCATATTATTTGATTTTAAATAGAAAAAAGAACATTAACTTACAGTATTATGGAGGAATCCAATGGAAAATGAAGTAAAAGATACAAAGAAAAAGAAGAAACTATCCTGGCGGCGGATTACAGCCTACGTGATGGCGGTGATTCTTATTGTGCTGGCGGGAGGCACTGGAGCAGTGGCTGCCATTTACAAGGTGGGCATGGGTCGAATGAACACCGTGGCAGAGGAAGATTCCTTAAAGTCAGCCAATGTCAGTGATGCAGATTTAATCTACGATCAGGATGTAGTCAATATCCTGCTTCTCGGCGCAGATAAGCGAGAGAGCGAAAGCGCCATTGGGCGTTCTGACTCCATTATGATTGCCACCATGGATATCAAAAATGGGGCATTAAAACTGACCACACTGATGCGCGATATGTATATTGAGATACCGGGACATGGCATGAATAAGTTCAATGCAGCATACGCCTTTGGGGGCCCAAAGCTGACCTATGAAACCATTGCCAATACCTTCGACATTAAGTTAGACGGTTATGTGGTGGTGGATATGAAGATTTTCCGCGATGTGGTAGATCAGATTGGCGGTGTGGAGATGAATCTTACCGAGGAGGAAGCAACCTACCTACAAAGTGTTTATAAGACAAGCAAGCATGGAGAGACCGAAGTAACAGCTGGCATGAATACCTTGACCGGATATCAGGCATTGGCTTACAGTCGTATTCGACAGGATATTACCGGAGATTTCGGACGAACCGACCGTCAAAGAAAAGTGTTGATGTCCATCTATGACAAGGTGATGGAGCTATCTATCCCAGATTTGATGAACCTTGCCTTTGATGCACTGGGAGACATTACGACAGACTTAGACGAAGCCCATGTAAGAAGTCTTTTGACTTCTCTGATTTCCATGGGTAAGGTGGAGATTGAACAGCACAGACTTCCGCTGGAATATACCTATGATACGGGACGTTCCGAGGTGGGATGGGTTATCTATCCGGAGTATGAGACCAACAAAGCGGCATTACAATATTTCCTGTTTGGCATTGGAGAAGATCCAAATGTAACGGAAGAATTTAATCAGGGAAATGAAAGCTTTGTTACCTATGAACCGCCAGAGAAGTTAGAAGGTGGATCTACCTACTAGATTTATGGGGAAGATGTGATATTTTTATAAATTTTCAAATCATTTCGGAAGGAGAAGATGGATAGATGAAAGAAAAACAGATAGCACTGGCTCTTTTGGTTAATAACAACCCAGGTGTGCTCAGTCGTGTGGCAGGTCTTTTTGCAAGACGAGGCTATAACATTGACACCATTACAGCGGGTGCCACCAACGATCCAAATTACACTCGTATTACGGTAGCAGTTACTGGAGATGATGACATTCTGGAACAAATCAGAAAACAGATCGGAAAGCTGGAGGATGTGGTAAAGATTATCGAGCTCTACGACAAGGAATCCGTATGTCGAGAATTGACTTTGGTGAAGATTCGCGCCAACAAGCAGGAAAAGCAGGAGGTTATCTCCATCGCTGATATTTTCCGTGCGAAGGTAGTAGATGTAGGTCCGGAATCTCTGATGATTGAGCTTACCGGAGATTTGAGCAAGGTAGATGCCTTCCTGAAATTGCTGGAAGATTTTGAAGTAATCGAGATGGTTCGTACTGGTCTTACTGGTCTTGCCAGAGGTTCCATCGGAATCAAAGAATTACTGAATAATTAAGCTATTTTCTTTCTGTGGGAGTATGTCACAGAAAGAAAATAGGATAAAAAACGACATATTTTGACGATTTATAACATCTGGTTATGCTCTGTATAACCAGATGTTTTTGCTGTCTGGAAAAAACAGAAAAAAGTTAATTTTCTTGCAAATTAAGTGTTGCTTTTGCAAAAAATAAGTAGTATTATGAGACTTGAACACGTTAAAGTGGTCGCGCATTATATCATTTGTATTTAGGAGGCTTGGAATAAAATGGCTAATATTTTTTATCAGGAAGATTGTAATTTATCATTATTAGATGGAAAGACTATCGCAATTATCGGTTACGGAAGCCAGGGCCATGCACATGCATTAAACTTAAAAGATTCTGGATGCCATGTTATCATTGGTTTATATGAAGGAAGCAGATCTTGGGACAAAGCAGTTGCTCAGGGATTTGAAGTATACACAGCAGCAGAAGCAGCAAAGAAAGCTGACATTATCATGATTCTGATCAACGATGAGAAACAGGCAACATTATACAAAGAATCCATTGAACCAAACTTAGAAGAGGGCAACATGTTAATGTTTGCTCATGGTTTCAACATTCACTTCAACCAGATCGTACCACCTAAATTCGTAGATGTTACAATGATCGCACCAAAAGGACCTGGACATACAGTAAGAAGCGAATTCCAGGCAGGAAAAGGTGTTCCTTGTCTGATCGCCGTTCATCAGGATGCAACAGGCAAAGCACAGGAGATGGCACTGGCATACGCATTAGGTATTGGCGGTGCAAGAGCTGGTGTATTAGAGACAACATTTAGAACAGAGACAGAGACAGACCTTTTCGGTGAGCAGGCAGTTCTTTGTGGTGGTGTTTGTGCATTAATGCAGGCTGGTTTCGAGACATTAACAGAGGCTGGTTATGACCCACGTAATGCTTACTTTGAATGTATCCATGAGATGAAACTGATCGTAGACTTAATTTATCAGTCTGGTTTCGAAGGTATGAGATATTCTATTTCTAACACTGCTGAGTACGGTGATTACATCACAGGTCCGAAGATTATTACAGAAGATACAAAGAAAGCAATGAAGAAGATCCTTTCTGATATTCAGGATGGTACTTTTGCAAAAGATTTCCTTCTGGATATGTCTTCAGCAGGAAGCCAGGTTCATTTCAAAGCTATGCGTAAACTGGCTGCTGAACATCCGTCAGAGG
>CAYLUV010000008.1:0-31553 GCA_964386955.1 uncultured Lachnospiraceae bacterium | reverse complement strand
CCTTCGGCTACTGGGTGGCTCTGGATCAGGAGGAACCTGTCCCGTTTGCATGGTTTCTCCGGAAAGCAGAGGTAGGCGTGCCGTACCACATCGGAACCGTCCTGTGTTCCTACGTCTGACGCGAGGTGCCCATTATGAGGAAATACACCGACCCGCAGACGGCCGGGTATCTGCTGGAGGCCAAAGCCTGTGAAAAGGTTTCAAAGGAACTGCGGCGTTTGGCAGAGAAATACCAGCGCCATGTGGATAAGGAGCAGAAAGGCCGTGAAAAGGAGTTTAAGACCGTCATGGGCTACACCAGTGAAGATGAGATCCGTGAAGCCTATGGCTGGAGCTTCATCACCGAGGCGCAGATGGAACGGTACATTGACATCTTCCGCACGGGGCAGGCGGCTTTGGAGCAGCACACCCCGACCTGCGATGAGCTTGTCCACCGCATCCTTTGCCGCATCTGCCGTGAGATTGAGGAAGAACAGCGGGAGTGGAAATTCGCCGCCCTCAGTCCCCGGGAACAGGCTGCGGAATTGGAGCGTGCCAGAAAAGCTTCCGACGAATGGAAGCAGCACATGAAAGCGATCAAGGCGCAGCTGCGCGACGTATCTTCTCCGGACGATGAACCGAGAGAAGAGAACCGCACATAAATCGGCTGCTCCCAAAAGAGGAAAGGAACTGGTAGGCATGATGCCTGCCGGTTCCTTTTCTTTTCATCTGATGAAACAAGGAGTGATGCACACATGAAATACCGCAAACTCTATGAGGTTTTGAATCAGCGCCGAAACCACAATCCCAACTTCCGCTATACCGATTACAGCGGTTGGAAAGAGCGTCCGCAGACCTATCTGACCCTTGCTCGTCCGCTCTGGATCATTGCGGAAGACCATGGCACCGGATACCGTTTCTGGATCACCCAGTCCTCCCGGGATATGCAGGTGTCCTACGCAAAGATGACTGCACAGGGCAATGGGCCCAATCTGGCCTACTGTCGGCAGTGCAAAAAGAAGTCCGAACTGGCTGTCATCGTATCCCGCCTCTTTGCGGAGCTGGATGCTGCTGTAGCCGCATGAACGGAAAGGAGCCCCCATGAGCCTGTTAGAAAAATTTGATGCGGTAGTCGTTCAAGCTGACAACCGCATCTCCGAAACCGATAAGTATTTCTGCGAAACGCACCAGGAAGCCTATGAGGCGGCGTTGACGTCGTTCAAGGAATTGGGTTTCTTCTGGGAAGATATGCTCAAGACCCAGAGTGACCTGCTTGGGCCGAGACATACAAATTTCTTCTATGATTACCTGTCCTCGTCCAAAGGGCCCAGCATATCCAATCATTCCATCCATGCGCATATCAAGTGCCTGCACGGCGAGTTCATCCAAACGCTCGTCCACCATTTCAACTCCGCATACCATGTCACGGTGTCCAGCAGCGAAGTGAAAAAGGCCTTGCTGCCGGAAGAGCCGGACAGCTACCGGCGCGGAAACGAAGAAGATTGGGACGCCTACGATGAGGCCATGCAGACGCTCACGGTCAAGTATGCCGATGTGGTGGATCAGGTCATTCTCCGACTGGACGGCCGCAACTTTGTGGAGCAGGCCTTCCATGAACTGAAGACCAGCTGCCACAAGGCCGCCTGGAACACCTATAAGCAGGAACCGGATTTTGAACGGAAGAAAGACACCATCCGCTTCACCGGCTATGGATGCAGCTATGATACATGGTCGAATGTGACGAGATGGGAGCTGTCCGACAGTATGAAGAGCATCCTTCGCGGCGCCGCCCACTTTGAGACGGGCGGCTACAATATGTACCCTGTCGGACTCTCTGATCTTGTGGGCTACGGCAGAGTCGATCACGATCTGGTTCTGTTCCCATCCTGCACCAAGCTGAAGCATCTGAAGATGTTCAAGAACCGGCGTGTGGATATTAAGTTCGCCTCCGAAGCGCTGGCAAAGGAGTTCATCGACACCTACCTTGGCACCGTCTGCTGAGAGGGGGTGCAACACATGAAATATAATTATGTTCCTGCCCCTACCGACACGCTCAGCCGGAAAACGCTGAATGAGAAGGTGCTGTATCTGATTGACAGCGGCACCTGCGATAAAGCGGGCATCAGTCAGGAGGACATCTACAACGCCTATACCGGCGATGGTGGACTTCACGGCCTGCAGCGTAAGGACTATGACAATTATCATTCCTACAGCGAGAAGAAAAAGGAGATTGAAAACGGACAGTTCTTCACCCCGCCCGACGTCTGCCGGCTGGTGGCTGAAAGCCTGCGTCCGTCCCGGTCCGATCTGATTGCCGACCTGACCTGCGGCAAGGGCAGTTTCTTCAACTTCATGCCCGTGGAAGCCAATCTCTACGGCTGTGAGTTGGATGCCAAAGCCTACAAGGTAGCTCATTTTCTGTTCCCGGCAGCAAATCTCCATTTGGGGGATCTGCGCTCCTATAAACCGGAGGTGCGCTTTGATTATGCGGTGGGCAACCCGCCCTTCAATCTGCGGTGGATCACAGATGATGGCGAGTGCCTGTCTCAGCTGTTCTACTGCATGAAGGCCGCTCAGGCACTCAAGCCGCTGGGCATCCTTGCTCTGATCGTGCCCCAGTCTTTTCTGGCAGACACCTTTTCAGACGGCAAGATGATCAAGGAGATGGAAAGCCAATTCAGCTTCCTCGGCCAGATCGGATTGCCGGACGATGTCTTTGCTCCGCTGGGTGTGGAGAGCTTTCCAACAAAGCTCCAGTTCTGGCAGAAGAAAAGCGAACTCAAAGGCTGGACAGCGCACCGCTATACCACGGAGCTGCTGTATTCCTTGCCTTGCTACTACGATATTGAGACAGAAGCAGAGGCTCTTTACAAAAAGGTGCTGATGCTCCCCAAGGCGGATTTGGAGAAGAACAAGTCCCATGTGCTGCTGGAATTGGCCAGAAGCAAAGATACCTCCAAAGACTTCCTCTACCAGACACAGAAGATGCTGTATCAGATCAAGGTGCACCCGCTGCTGAAGGATAAGTACACCAAATGCTGTGAGTATCTGCATCGGTTCTATACGGAGACACAGCCACCGGATATGCCCTATGAGACATGGCAGAAGAAGCAGCTCACTGAGGCCAAGGTTCTGTCCTATCTGCGCCGCACGCTCCGAAAGCAGGTGGTGCAGCCGGAACGGGATGTGATCGCCTTGGTGAAACACGACTACACCCTGGCCTATAAAGGCTACAGCGCCGCTACCAGAAAGATGGTGAGGGACGGTGCATTTGGTACCACACAGATTTATGATGCTGTGCTGGAGAACCGCCCGGAGGACTTCAAAGGCTTTGAGCGGCTTCTGCGCCGAAAGCGTCGGGAGTATGAGAATCAAAGTCAGCACTTCTGTGATATGTCTGATGATCCGGAGATTGCAGCGTGGCTTGAAAACTTCTCCCTGTGGGACGCAGAGAATGAGGAAACGATCCGGCTCAACGACCTGCAGCGGCAGGACATCAACCGGATGCTTCAGAAGCGGTATGGCCTTCTCCAGTGGGAGCAAGGCAGCGGTAAGACGCTGGCCGGCATTGCCACAGGCTGCTACCGCATGGAGAAGCAGAGCATTCACTCTACCTGGGTGGTTTCCTCTGCCATCTCCATCCGCAACAACTGGGATGTGGTCATGAAGAATTACGGCCTGTCCTATGTGTTCGTGGAACGGCTGAAGGATCTGGAGCGTATCCAACCCGGGGATTTTGTGCTGGTGACCCTCAATAAAATGGGCCAGTACCAGAAGCAGATCGCCAAGTGGGTCAAGCTGCACAGCCAGAAAATCCAACTTGTTCTGGACGAAAGCGATGAGATCTCCAATCCCCATACCGTCCGCGCCAAGGCTGCGCTGGCCTGTTTCCGCCGCTGTCGGTGCAAACTGCTGACCACCGGCACCAGCACACGCAATAACATCTCGGAATTTGCCCCACAGCTGGAGCTGCTCTACAACAACTCCATCAATATGCTTAACTGGTGTCATGAGCTGTACCACTTTGACAAGGAGGACGGCACTATCGACAGCTCTCCCAACGAGCAGTACGGCCAGCCCATCCCCGCCTACAAAAAGGGTTATTCCATCTTCTCCGCCTGCCATCTGCCGGAGAAGGCCACTGTGTTTGGCGTCGGCGAGCGTACTCAGGACATCTATAACGCCGATGTGCTCAACGACATTCTGGCAAAGACTGTGATCACCCGCACCTTTGAGGAGGTCACCGGCAAGAAGATCAAGCGTCTCCATCCGGTGCCGCTGATGTTGGAAGGTGAGGAATTTGAGGTCTACAAAAAGGTCATCAAGGAGTTTCACACCCTCCAGCGGGAATACTTCGCTTCCACAGGCAATACCCGCAAGGACTCCATGCTCCGCTTGATGCAGCAGATCACCTTGCTTCTGCGGGTCAGCTCGGCGCCCAACACCCTGCAGGAATATGAAGGTGACACGCCGGTAAAGGTCATGGCCGCGGTGGAGATGGCTGCCCAGTGGGAGAATGAGATCGTTGCCATCGGTGTGCGGCACAAGGTCGTGCTGGATGCCTACGCAGAGGCCTTCCGGGAGTATCTGCCGGATCGGCCGCTTTTCATCGTTACCGGTGCCACCACGACCTTTGCCAAACGGCGGGCACTACGTAGGACGCTGAAAGAGAGCGGCAACGGGATTTTACTCTGCACCCAGCAGAGCCTGCCCTCCAGCGTCAACTTCGAGTTCGTAAACAAGGTGCTGATCCCAGAGCTGCACTACAACAATGCCAGCATGAGCCAGTTTTATATGCGCTTCATCCGGTACAACTCCACGGCCTACAAGGACATCTATTTTCTCACCTACATCAACAGTCTGGAGTCCAATCTCATGCAGATGGTACTGGTGAAGGAGAAGATCAACCTGTTCATGAAGGGTCAGGACACCGATCTGGATGAAATCTATGAGCGGTTTGGCATCGACTACAATCTGCTGTCCCTCCTGATGCGTCGGGAAAAGGACGAAGAGGGTCGATTCCAGATCCGCTGGGGCGAACAGAAAATCGCCTGAACAATTTGAAGAGAAGGAGTAATTTCCTATGAAGAAGTTTCGTATCAGACTCTATCCCAAGTACGATTTGGAGCTTGCCTGGCGTTTGCGGAAGGAGCGTTTTGAAAGCTGCGACGAATACAGAACCTGTATGCGCTGCGGTGGGCAAATGCGCCCGCGTCTTGCAGAGAACGCCCTCAGCCGAGCCATGGATGTCCATGTCTGTCCCGACTGCGGAATGGACGAAGCACTCCGGAATGCTTACGGCGATCCGCTCCCTGTAAGTGAGTGGTACATCGTTAAACACCACTACTTTGGTGAGCATGAAGATCCCAACACCTTCAGGCTGCTTCCAACCTGCAATTTCCAGCAGATTTACAATGGCCCCAAGAAAACTCTGCCATTGAGCAGCCTGAAATATCCTGTGTCGCTGGTCGCATACTCCCGCTCCGATTATGACGGGCGGCAGTGGTGGCGCAACTGGTTTGGCCGTCCGGAGGATAAGCCGTCCGAGGAACTGTCCCAAGAGATCGATGCGTTCCAGAACGCATTGATGAAGCTGCCGGAATTCCAAACGCTCCGGGACATGAGGCGGATGTGTGGCTTATTCGCAGCACGCACTTCCGAGAAAACAGAGTTTCATCTGTATTCTGAAACGGACAATTTCTATATCTGGCTGCATCTGATCACCCGAGAGCGGGACTACAACCTCTATGTTCACTACTATTTGAAGGACATCTAAAAGCGATCAGGGCCGGAGAAAACTCTCCGGCCCTGATTTGTTTTGCAGAATTACCGCCTTATCCGAATGTATCAATGCACAAAACGCACTCTCACTGTACTTTTGCGTCCCTACATGCTATTATTACGACATAATTCGACACTCTATCCTAATACGCGAAAAAAACATGGCCTCTAATAGGGAGTAACCATTTAGTCCCAGACAAGTATCGGAGGAAGTATATATGGAACGTAAACCGAAAATCAACATTAAGGATTTGGCTGACAAGGCCGGCAAGGCAACCGTTGGCGCAGCTCAGTCCGTTGGAAAGACGGCTATTGCTGCCACAGAAAAAACCAAAGAACTAACCGAGAAATCTCAACAGGCCATACTGAACGCCATTGACCAGAACGGGAATGGCGAAGTTGACATTGAAGATGTCATCATCATGGGTCTAAAAGTCCCCGGAATCCGCATTGACCGCGCACAGTTCCTGCAGGCTGAATTCAAGACAAAGCTTCCGCAGGAAGTCATTGATGACGCTATCGCCTTCAACCCTCTTCATGCAAAGATCCCTTCCGAACTCATTGAAAAGATTGCTGATGAAGTAATCAAATACGAACGCAACTGCGTATCAGGCATTTCTGCTGCTCTCGGTATGCCTGGTGGCATAGCAATGGCAGCAACCATCCCTGCGGATATTGCACAGTACTATGGCTATATGCTTCGTGCAACTCAGAAGCTAATGTATTTGTACGGCTTCCCTGCCATCGATCTCGATGAACAGGATCAGAAATTCGACTCCGAGACCATGAATACATTGATTATTTGTCTCGGTGTCATGTATGGTGTCGCCGGTGCAAACAATGCTTTGAAAGCGATGGCAAAGGCTTTGGCAACCGGTGTAGAAAAGCAATTACTCCGTCAGGCTTTGACAAAGGGCACCATCTATCCCATCGTTAAAAGCGTTGCCAAATGGTTCGGCGTAAAGATGACCAAGCAAGTATTTGCGGGTTTCTTTAAGAAGGCCATCCCTGTTGTCGGCGGTGTTATTGGCGGTGGCCTCACCTATGTATCCTTCAAGCCTTGTTGTGATAAATTGAGGGCCACCCTCCAGAACACCATGTTGAGCAATCCCAATTATTGCAGCACAAACGAGGACGATGATCTCATTATCAGCGATGCCGCAGTTGTGATCGATGTGGACGCAGTTGCAGTTGATGATGAGAGCGAAGGTTCCGAAACCTAAAGGGAGGCTCATATGTTATCAAACAAACATGCCAGTTTGGCAGTAAAAATTCTATCACTGCTTCTTGTCGCAGCGATATCGTTCTTCTTTGCGACCTCGTGGATCTCTGACACAGCCTTTGTTAAAGAGTCTCTTGAAAGTGTGGAAGAAAGCAATCAAACAGTAATGGCCTTTTCCGCAGCAACGCTTTCCGCATCATTAGCCATCACCGCTCTCCCGGATGACTTTGCAACCCCCTTGGCAGATTCCCTGGCGGATATGAATGTCTACTTCATTGCAATTCTTGTGGTGCTGTTGCTGGAAAAGATCCTGATTATATACGGAATCAAATTAACATTCGCATTCCTAATTCCCTGGGCATGTATTGCTGGGGCAATCGCTGTTGCCACAAAGAAGCATTTTCTGCAGGCGTTTGCAGTCCGTCTTTGTATTCTGGGCCTCGCGGTGGCCTTCGTTGTTCCTTGCAGCACCCACATTACGAAATATGTCGCTGCAGATTTGACAGAATATGTCGAGTCTACAATTGCTGAAACTGAAGATGGTGCAGACAAACTGAATATTGCCATGGAAGATACCGAAGAGGGCAAGAACATTTTTGAAAAGCTAACGGATCTGTTCCAGACTGCTATCAGAGACATATCCGACCTCTTACTGCACTTCCAGAATAATATCCGCAGATGTATGAACTCCATAGCAATTCTGATTCTCACGAACTTCATCATGCCTCTGCTCACATTCTTCGTCCTCAAGTGGATACTGAATGAAACATTCCACATTGCGATTCCCACGCCTTCTCTGCCGCGCCATCGGCACAAAAAGGGTGAGGCTGAATCCGGTTCTGAACTTGTTGCCGTCGGAGGGAATAGCCATGATGAATAAGCAAAAGAGGCTGAATGTGACAGCCGGCGTTCTTGCTATCCTTCTGATCGGTGTAGTAGTTGCTGGTCTCGTTCGCGGCAACAATCCTTTACATATGGAAGTTGCTGATGGAATCGAGCAGATCGATCTGGATACGATCTACCTGAAAGGCAGTGGTGTTGAGGTCAATTTTTCAGAAGTTCTTCTCTCCGACCACGAGGAGTCCAGAAAGCTCATCGTTAGTACACAGCGCGGTACTGTCACTACGGAGTTGACGGATCGGCTCATAAAGCAGCTTGACTTTGGTTTCCTGAAAAAGACCCAGAGTGTATCCTATACCGGAATCGGCTATTTCGTCGTAGATCTTGATAACCTGACCGCATCCAATATCATCGAGGATAAGGAAAAGCGCACCATTACAATCAAAATCGACCATGCGTACTTACAGGCGATTGAAATTAACCCCAACAATATTATCATCGATGAAGTCAAGGAAGGCCTCTTAGCCCGGGGTGATATTGAACTAACGGTTGCGGACTACAATGCTATCGAAAAGGATCTTCGTTCCCGGCTCGAAAAGAAATTCGATACCGCCGCAAATGGACAGGCTGCTGACGATCTGGCAATCAAAATGGTCAAGGAAGTCTATGAGCCTATTGTAAAGGCAATCGACAAAAGATATTCGGTCATTGTGGAGTTCAAATAATACATACAGGAAACGAAGCACCCCAAAAGTGCAACCAAACTTTGGTTCACTTTTGGGGTGTCTTTCTTTGTATGGGTCGTTGGTCTCAATTATGACCTGACACTTCTATTCTCTACCACCACGAACCACTGACCCTTTTCTTCCCATAACTCCCGAATCTGTCCCCAAACCACGCAGGTGTATTTGATTCCGACACCACCCACAGACTTGCAGGCTGCCGGCTCCCACTGTATGACTTTGTCGATCAGAAACTGTCGGCCCTCGAACTCAATGGCCAGTGGCTTCCGTTTTCCTTCCTCATCCACACGCACCACAACTGGCACATACCTTTTTTCCATAGGGGCCTGCCTTTCTTATCTGCCAAAATAACCCACGGGATGAACAACGTGCTCCTTTGGCCGGATACCGGCTAACTGCGGGTCAGCAAAGATGGCCGCACGTTGAATGCTCATATATCCAAATCTGGAACGGATGCCATCTACCACCCCTTCGATCCGTTCCCGCTTCTGCCGCTGGGCATCGTCCAGGAACAGGGATAACTGGTCACACTCAGAGGCTTCCACCAATCCGGCTCCACGCACACCGATGCTGCGGATCGGGAGCTCCCAATGATAATTTGCCCGAAACAGCTCCAGTGCCACCTCTGCCATCTCAAGGCTGGAGCAGGTCGGCGTCTGCAATTTCCGCTGACGGGTAAAAGAGTGGAGCTCAGTATTCCGTACACTGACCTCCACTACCGTACATTTTGACGCCAGCTCACGCATCCGGGAACATACGCTCTCTGAGAGCAGGATCAGCATGAGGTGGACATCTTCGTTGTTGACCAAATCCCGCGGTGTAGTAGCCGAATTGCCCACGCTCTTGATCGTGGAGATGTGGTCTGTCTTCAAAACCGGGGATACATCCATACCCTTGGCAAAGGTGCTTAGGATCAAGCCCATCTTGCCCAGACGCCGCTGCAGAAAATCATCCGAAGTCTCTGCCAGCCGGCCTATGGTACTGATGCCTACCGAGCGCAGCTTCTTGCTGGTGGCCGGCCCCACATACAGAAGATCCTCCACCGGCAGAGGATACACGATCTCTTCATAGTTGTCCCGCTCAATGCGCGTGATGGCGTCAGGCTTTTTATAGTCGCTGCCCAGCTTGGCCGTCACCTTGTTATCGGAAACGCCGATGCTGACGGTGATGCCCAGCTCGTATTTGACCCGTTCGCTGATCTCCTCAGCTATCTTCATAGGTGACCCGAAGATCCCAACGCTTCCTGTAACATCCAGCCACGCCTCGTCCAGCCCAAAAGGCTCCACCTGGTCGGTATACCGTTCATAGATATCCCGGGCGAGTCTGCTGATCCGCATATACTCACTCATGTCAGGGGGAAGGACAATCAGATCCGGGCAGTGCTGCTTGGCCTGCCAGATAGCCATACCAGTCTTAACGCCTCGCCGCTTGGCCGGATAGCTTGCAGTCAGCACGATACCATGTCGTTCTTCCTGTGATCCGCACACAGCAACCGGCTTATCCCGCAGTTCCGGTCGGCGCTGCTGCTCAACCGATGCGTAAAACGCGTTGGCATCCACATGGAGTATATTTCGGCTCATAAAACTCACCCCCCTCGGTCACACTCAGCCTATGTTCACGCCTATATAGTAGAACATTTGTTTGATTTATTCAAGAAGAATTTGTTGGAAGCGTCAAACGCAGTTTGCTTTTCTCAGCAAATCCACTATACTATATCTTGACGGATATATATGGGACTATTCAGACAGGAAGTGGTTTCAGTCTCTGTCTGGGGCTCATAAGCAATATTTAACAGCTGGAATTTTCTCTGAAATCACCAAACAAACTCTTGTGCATGAAACGAGGAACAGACATGAAGGAAGCAGAAGTCAGCCTGCGGGTGGCGCTCCATTACATACTTGAAGAAAAGACAGACCAGGATGTGATGGTCTCACTGGATGGCGCCCATATCAAAACCGGAGCACAGGTGCATTTTGATGTTCCCTTGTTCCTTTCGGAACTCGGCTGGGTCAAGGTAGAAGGTGCTGCAGACAGTTGGCAAGGCACCTACGCCGCAGATGGTATTCGGCCCAGACTAACAGTTTGCTCCCAGCCGGGTGTTGGTGATGTGACGATCCAACTGAAGGACGGCAGGCAGCTTCGGGTGGAATGCAAGAAAGGTACCGCAGGCAACAAAAGTGGCAGCGAGTATCCTCTGATGCGTGAGGCAATCGGCCAGCTTATGACAGGCTGCGAATTGACCGATAAAATCATCCCTGTCGTTGCTGTCCCGTACACAGAGCGCAGCATGGCTTTGGCATCGAAGTGGTCTGCCTACTCACAGATCAAGGCCATCGGGCTGCAGTTTCTCTTGGTGCATGAAAATGGCGGCATCGTTTGTGTCTAACACCTGTGTACCGCGCATGATCACAGGGAGACGCCAATGCGGCGTCTCCCTGTAATGCATTTTATACTTTGAACACCTCAATACAATGCACGACCGTCATGCACAACTCCTGGTAGAGATCCTCGTCAAACACGCCGAGAACAATCGACTCTTTCAGTAACAGGGGTCTATACATCTCCAAAATCGTATGTATGGCGTCCTGATCGCCGGACTTGGCACGAAGCAGCAGATCTTTGAATTTCATTTTTCTGCATCCTCCATTTCCTTTTTGAGTTTCTGGATCGCCCGGGAGTATACTGCGGCAATCCCCTTATAGCTGAGGCCCAGTTCGGCCGCAAGTTCTTCGAAGCTGCGCTCTGCCAACGCCCTTGCAAATAACACATAACGGTCACGCTCAGTCAGGTTCCACAACGCACGCTCCAGCCGCTTGTTTTCAAAATACATATCGTCGAAAGAAGTGGGTTCGTCACACACCAGCTCATCCAACGGAGCATCTGTGCTGCGTAGAGCATAGAACACTTCTTCCAGATCTACATATACTTCACGCTGGTCATGCCTGATCCGTGCCTGAATGATGTCTTTCTTTTTCCTCCGCAAAGAGGTTACCAGATAAGCAGTAAACTGGTTTTGAAGGAGGCTGCCGTCTCCTCGACTGCCTTTCTTAAACAACATATTGTTTCCTCCGATTCATCTGAAATTTGGAAAATTCAGATGAATGGAGGCGGTCCACGGCACCGAGCCGGTACAGCGCTGCTAAAAGACAAATAGCAGCCGCAAACACGCAGATTTCCCTGTGTGCTTGTGGCTGCTATCCATTTTCGACATACTTCAACGCAATTCGCCGAGTTTCGACGAGCGAAAGTCGTAATTTCACCAGACGCCTTATAAACGCGTCTGGTAATCTTTTTAGGTGCCCTCCTTAATCATGCGGGGCATAGAAGTCGCTTTGGTCAATAGAAGCTCCTTTCCTTTAATCTAACCCGTTTCTTTTTATCTCTCATTTTCTATCTAACTTGTCTATAAAGTGACTGATTTCACTCTGTTTTCACAATACCAGAAACTTCTGTCTGCTTTTTGTCGAATTATGTAGCTAAACGCATAATTCCTTGTAAATCCGTACTAATTCCGAAGATCACCAGTTTTTTAGTAAATGTAAGGTATAGTCTAATTGAAATATCCTTTGAGAGCACGCAATATCGTTCAACAAATTTCGACAAAACAGCGCTCAACAGGCAGAATAACGCAAAAAAGTGTGCGGCAACTCCATTCCGAGTTGACGCACACTTTTTGCGATCATTAGGCAAGCCGAAGTTCTGCGATCAGTTCCTCCATGCTTATCTGTCCGGCCAGCGGTTCATAGCTGATCGGTTCGATATCCTCTTCAATTAGATCTTTCTTCTCGTCCATTTCTATCACCGAGAATACATTGTACTGGTGAGAGGCCGAAAAGTCAAATCTCAAAAGTAGTGCTTGAAAGCGTTGCCCTTATAGAAATGACAAGATCGATATGATATAATTTCTAAATACACGACAGAAGAAAGGAGCGATAATTCATGGCGGTCAAAACATGGGAAGATAAATATGAAATCGCTCGTTCTTATTATCAAGAGCACGGCAATCTTCTTGTGCCTGATAAGCATATATACGGAGGAATAAATTTAGGAAATTGGATTTATTTGCAGCGGAAAGCATACAAGGACGGCAAATTACAAGAAAACAGAATTTCCATGCTTATGCAAATTGGCATGGTGTGGGATGTACTGTCCGATAAGTGGGCGCAAATGTACGAGGTGGCAGCATTATATTACCGTGAAACGGGCTCTCTCTTGGTCAATACCCATGCATTATTTCATGGAGAGCAGCTTGGAAAATGGGTAAGCTATCATCGGATGTTGTATGCAGAAGGCAAATTATCACAAGAGAGAGTTTCTAAGCTGGAGCAAATCGGCATGATCTGGGATGCCAGCAAAAACAATATCGCATCATCTTTTCCCGAACAAGCAATATTTTATTACATTCAAAAGGTATTCCCCAATTCGATTAACCGTTATAAGTGCGGTAAACAAGAAATCGACGTATACATACCTGAACTAAACACAGGAATAGAATACGATGGTTTTGGCTGGCATCAGGATCTTGACCGAGATCTCAGAAAAAACAAGCAAATAGCAGCATCTAACGTATATTTAATCCGCGTCAGAGAAGATGGTTGTCCATCTATGCCGTATGATTCAAATTGCACTATTTTCCCTGTTAATCGCGGATACAAGAATCTCCCTGATGTAATCGAAAGCATCATTGAATTATTACACGGAGAATGCACGGTTGATGTGGATTTACAGCGCGACCAGAGTATCATCACAGCCAATTATCTACATGTCTATGATACCAGTTGGGACACCATGTATCAGCGAGCCAAGAGCCACTTTGAGCAACACGGCGACCTCAGCGGCATAAAAGACAAAGAACTCAAGGACTGGATTAGGCGCCAGCGCTCCAGATACACGCAAAAGCAGGTTCCATTAAGAGTAGATCAAATTGACCAACTTAATGCAATCGGAATGGTATGGTTCCCCTATAAAGAGGCATGGAATCATATGTATTCTGTTGCTCAGCAATACTACAGTGAAATTGGTGACTTAAACATACCAACGACCTTTGAATATAATGGCGAACCACTTGGTTCGTGGATCAGTACTCAGAGAATAAAATACAGAGACGGAAAACTCCCTCGAACTTACATTGAGAAGCTAAACCGCATTGGGATGATCTGGGATGCAACTCAGGATTATGATGCCATATGGATGGAAATGTATGAGTTAGCAAAAATACATTTTTCACAGCACGGAGCTTTGCAAATCAAGCAACGAGACAGCAAACTGGGAAGATGGATCAATACGCAGCGCACAAAATTCAAAAACGGAAGTCTTTCACAGGATAGAATCCATCTGCTTGATAGAATCGGGATGGTCTGGAACGAGAATGATGCAGTGTGGGATAAGATGTATGGTTTGGCTTGCAAGTACTATGAAATGCACGGCAATCTGATGGTTGGTGCAAAAGAACAATTTGAAGGCGAGAATCTGGGGCCATGGCTCAAATGGCAATGCACACAAAGGAATGCCCTTACCACTGAACAAATTTCTGCGCTTGAGGCAATAGGTATCGTGTGGCACCGTAATAATGCTAAATGGGACACCATGTTTGAGCTTGCCTCTGAATACTACGCTGAACATGGTAATCTTTTGGTCAATACGCATTCTTTATACAAAGGGCAGAAATTAGGGCAATGGATCAACTGTATGCGCATTGATTACATGAATCGTGAGACCGCTTCTCAGAACGAAGCATTTACTCTTGAGCGTATGCAGAAACTTGAATCTATTGGCATGGTTTGGGATGTTCGCGAATGGCAATGGGAACAGATGTATGCTGCGGCAAAAGCATTTTACGAACAACACGGACATCTAAAAGTTACTATTGAGTACGATAGCAAACTCAAAAAATGGTTGGATAATCAGAGGTCCGCATATCGAGGTTATCCCGGACGAAAACCAATTACCAAGGATCATGAAGATAAACTTACAGCTATTGGAATGATTTGGTAGAAAGACAGCACACCCGAGAACGCTTCACTTTACACAATTACGATCCCCATCCATTAGTATGGATGGGGATCGTTGCTTTTATGATAACTGTGAACGCCTTGTTTCTATCCGTACAACTCCAGTGCAGTTCCACTCTGGATTTAATCCGATCCCAAAACACTGTTATTTAGAAATTAGATTCATCAGCTGCTGATACACCCATTCAGGCTCGACACCCTTTGTGCTCACAGAAACGATGACATCTCCATACTTAACGCTGAACTTCATACGCCAGCCGTCCGTATCACCGGCATCATTGACCTTATAGGCTCGGCAATATACCGTCTCCAATGTCAACTCCTCGGCCTCGAAGATGGGATCATTCACAATATCACGCAGATCATCAGGCACGGAGTCTGCTCGGGGGATGGGATAGAGCGAAAGGTCGTAGTTTTCCTTATCGTCCACACCGGTGAGCCGGTGTGCCTCCTCTTCGGTGTAAGGGGTAATCACCCAGGACAGATCATCCATTCCCCGTGACCACATGGCGGTGAGGAAGTTGGAATCCTGGAATTTGAAGCGGTAAATGGATGCATCGCCAAACCCGGCAGGGATCTCAGAAGGCAGATAGCGCCCAAAATCCGACTCAGCCCGCGCTTCAACCAGCGTATCGAACGTCTGCTCCGTCAGTTCGGGGATCTCTTCCGGTACAATGATGGAGAGGTCGGGCTTGTTGCCTGCCTCATAGTAGGCAAAGCATTCCAGCACACGCTGGAACTCTTCCTTGGCCTGCTCCAGATCGTCCTGCGGAACATTCATTGCAAAGGCGAAGTAGACATCGTTGATGATCGTATATGCAGACAGTTCGACCGCATTGCCCGACTCATACTGATAGGCTCTGTACTCCAGATCGTTGCAGACCGACACAGTCTCTCCTCCGGACAGCACATAATCAAAACCGAAATAGTAGTCTGCCAGAGCGATGGTGACCGAACTTTCCGGCAGGGGCGTCGCTGCCTGCATCACAACTTCCAGCAGATTTCCGTAGTTGTCAAACATTGCATATCCGGAGCAAGTCAAATCCATACTCGGCAACAAAGCAGCCAGTTCCACATTGGTCAAGTCTTCAGTAAATGTGCCTTTGTAGTATGGCCGGTTTGCCGCAATCATCGAAGAAACATCATTGAAATGGAGCGTCCACGGAGTTTGAGGATTTAGTGTAGGCGCCGGATCAACATATCCCTCGTCGCCCGGTCTAAGGATGGGATGACTGGGATAAACATCGGGCGGCTCATCACGCTGTATCGTTCCATCGGGGTTGGGGACGGGAACGTATCCAGGGCCGGAATCAGTAATTCTCGGAATAACAAATGTACTGGCCACGATCAGGCAGAAACAAGCTGCCATTGCACCCCATTTCGTCCACGCGAGACGCTTCTTTTTCTGGCGCAGAGCCTCCACGCTCTGAATCATATCATCGTCGATCCTGCCCAGAGAATCGATCACTCTATCTTTGCTCATAGATCAAAACCCTCCTTTGCGAGATACGCTTTCAGGCCTTGGCGGGTGCGGTACAGCATACTCTTGGCCTTGGCCTCGCTCATGCCGCAGTACCTGGCCACATCTTTCAGCGAATCGAAGAAATAGTACCTGCCGATGAAGGTGTTGCGTGCATCCTCGGGGAGCGTGCGCAGGAAGCGGTTGATGGCTTCATCCAACAACCTGGCATCAAAAGCCTGCTCCGGCGTGCTGCCATCCGAGAAACTGTCACCCAGCTCATCCAGTGATACAGCATACTCCGAAGCATAGCGCTTGGCGCTGTTTTTCTTTCGGAACAGGTCAATAGATAACTGTCTGGCAATTTTACCCAGATATGTGGAGAGGATACTTGGTCTCTGGGTTGGCATGGAGTTCCATGCCTTTAGGTATGTATCGTTCACACACTCACGGCTGTCCTCAAAATCGGAGAGGATGTTATAAGCGATCTTCGACAGATAAGCTCCGTACTTCTGCTGTGTCTGTTGAATGGCCGCTTCGTTTCGTTCCCAATACAGGTCAACGATTTCAGCATCCTTCATAGGCGCACCTCCTTCCCGATGATCTGCTTTGTAGGCGCCTTCACTATATATCCCGTAAAAAAGAAAGTTTGGTTTTATGGATCACAAAAATATTATAGCGTACTTTTTGCAAAAGGCCAGCGCAGCTCCCAGACCGGAAGCCGCGCTGACCTTGTCTCAACTCATTATTGACTTTCGGGCTGTGCAATATAATCTATCAGCACAAAGGGGATATAGAAGCCGCCGTAGTCCTCAAGGTAAATGACCATTTCGTTCTCTGGGTCTTGATACAGTCCACAGCCTCCATATTTTTCATCAAGGTTTGTACCTGAGAAGTCTACAGAGGGACTTCCGATATTTCTGTGCAGGATGCTTCTGAGATAGCCCAACTCTACGCTGCCCTCCGGGATCTCCGATACCGTTTCCCGACTGCGGGCATAAACTGCGCCATTGACCGCAATCTCTTCCCGGTATGCAAAATGGTCGAAGATGCCATATCCAATGCAGAGAGCAAGGATCGTCGCAATCACCGCAGTCAATGCAACAACTCGCTTCTTCTTTTTCCAAGCGCCCTTAAAACGCTTCAACTGCTTTGCATCCCCGTCTGCCGGTAGAACGACTGCATTTTTCATAGTTTCATACTCTTTGCGGCAGGCTTCACAGGATGCTAAATGCTCCTCGACAATGGCTTTGGTATCATCACTAACAATACTATCCACATACAGCGGGAGCATATCTCTAACCGTGTCACAGCTAAACTTGCTCATGGTTTACCTCCTCCATGTACTCTTTGATTTGCGTCTTTGCCCGGTAAAAGACAACTCTGGCCCAGCTTGGGCTTTTACCAAACAGCATACCGATTTTTTCAAAGGGGAGTTCTCCGAATACCCGAAGTGTAAAGATTTCCTTATACGGCTCCTTCATATTGTGCAGGAAGGAATGAATCTGGAAGGCGCATTCCTCGTCCATCATCTGCTCAACAAACACAGACTGCGGTGCTGCAATATTTTCGGATGGTTCTTCACCCGAGAACAGATTCTGACGCTTGCAGGCCGTATAGTAAGTGTTCTTCGCAATGGTAAACAACCATGCTCGGATATCCTTTTGTCCATCGTAGCTGTCAATTGCTTTCAGGGCTTTTGTAAATGTCTCCTGCGTTATCTCTTCGGCAATGTCCTCACTGGCAGAAAGACTGCGGAGATACAGAAATACATCCCTGAAGTATTGTTTATAGATTAAGTCGAAATCCAATCTCCCGCCTCCTTTCACCCTAATAACCACCGAGTATGAAAAACGCTACAAAATTTCAAAAGTTTTTTCATTGGAGTAGATATGAGCCGCATTTTCTGCATTATAGCATAGAGGAGAAATACCGCCAACTTAAAAGCGCAGCTCACGATGGTGAGCTGCGCTTCCATAAATCATTTTATGTTTGTGATTGTCCATCCATCTTGAGTAAGATGCGTAAAGCCTCTATTCTCGTCTCTGTCAGGAATCGATGCAGACCAGATGATTTCGCCCGATCTATTCAAAGCCATAATTTTAAGTCCCCGCAGATCGACGTATCCATCCAGATTTTCTAACCAGATTTTTTCACCTTTCTTTAATAGTGACCCATCTGCATTTTGGAATCCACCACTTGAATTCGGCATGGTAAGCTCTATACTTGCAACATCATCCGCACCAATGGTTAGATAATATTGGTCGAGCTCACTTTCTTCATCGTTCTCCTCTTGGGGATCATAATCCTCAGTGGTCGCTCTGAATTTTGTTTGGTTTTTCTCTTCATCGTAGAAATACTCCATCTCGCACACTTCAGCTTTACCACTGTTTGAGTTTTCAATATATACCTGAACAGCACCGTTTCCCAGATAAGTTAACCCACTAACAACGGAATATTCTTCAGTATAAGCCAGCCCGACTGGATATGCGATGCCGTCACGGATAAACGCCAATTTCCAAGGGACGCCTGATTCATCCGTATATTGCACCACACCTTCCAGTCCGTATGCACCATCATTAGCAATTACGCAGTCGGTTACTATTACGGTTTCATCTTCATCATTGCTTTTTTTGAAAACTTCAAGGAGTTCCTCTATTTTTACCGCGTTGTTTCCGATGCTTGTTTGATAATGAGGGAGTTCTTCAATGGAAGTTCCGAAGTGTTTGTAGAAAGCTTCATTACTGTCGTAATACGGCGGATTGGCCCGGTCTCCAAACTGATAGAACTTGCCTCCGGATTGAAACACATCACAGGAGTCCTCAGCAGGTAGTACTTTGCCCACCACGCCATCAGAACGATGGATGTAAAGCACACTGTGATACGGACAGCCTGTCGCCCCGATTTCTTTGGCACTGCTAAAGCGGTTTTGTATATACTCGTACCCCTCTCCGGTCAGCGGTGTGAATCGTTGACCGTCATGCCAGACCAACTCCATGTATTCGACATCATGAATGTCCTCCGGTGTGAACCACACGGCATTTTCTTGTGCATCCAACAGCGGCGAGAAATCATTCCCCTCTGTCGCATGGCGCAGGAACAGCTTTCCATCAATCGTCAGGAATTGAATCAGTCGATCAACATCTTCCACCGATGCAGGGATCTTATAATTCTGACTGTGGGAGCTTAAGCTGAGAATTACGGACATCTCATCCGCATGAAATTCTCTGCGTACTTGTTCTCCGCTTTCATCGGGGTAGGACCATGTCACATAGAACACTTCTTCAGGATACAGTCGCATCAATAAGAATGCTCGTTTTGCCACGGCTATATCCAGTGCGTCTGCATCTTCGGGAGGATTAGAGAAGTATGCGTGGGGGCCGAAATTTCCAGGCACAGAGATTTGCGGCTTCTCTTCGATGCGGCTATCCCACAACTCCGACTGGCAAAGATAGGCCAACATTTCCACAGGATCAGAGGTGTTCTTTCGCTCCCAGATTCCTTGGGCAGATGGTGTGAATTCCGTAGGAAGCTTTAGCTCTATTACCGTTCCGCGTTTATACGAAATTAAAAACTGCTTGTATGTGACATATATAGGGGCATCTTCCATCTCCCCGGTTCGGAAGCGTTCCACCAGACTTTCGACCTGTTCATACTGCTCTTTCGTACATTCCAATTCAACACCGTCATTCACGACAACATAATACTCTGAATCGTTATAAATCCCGAAACCTTCAATATGATAGTATCCCTCAATGGCATCTATTGGGTTTGTGAGAAAACACACTGCAACAACAGCACAAGCAACCACAGATACTACCATCACCCAAAACGCAGGCTTTTTATAGTTCAGAACGGTCTTGACTCGCTCCTTCACCCCCACTTCACCAAAGGCCAGAGGGCAAGCCGCAATCATTCTGCGGTTGACGCTGCAAGCCAGAAGTGCCTGTGAGTAGTCTGCTCTCTGATCCCTGCCCAGCTCTTTTACAACCTTTTCGTCGCAGGCCAGTTCAATATCACGGCACAACAGCACATAGGCCAGCCACATCAGCGGATTGAACCAATGGATGGTCAGCAACAGAAAACCAAGAGGCTTCCACCAGTGATCTCTGCGCCGGATGTGGGCTTGCTCATGAGAGACTACATGCTCCAGATTCTGTCCGTCCATTTTGAAGGGCAGGTAAATCTTCGGCTTGATAATACCCAGAACAAAGGGAGAGCTTACGACTTCACTCTGGAAGATATTGTCGCACAAGAGAACTGCTGCACGAACTTTTCGGTGTAGCCGCCAGTAACTGATCGCTGTGTAGGCCAAAAGCAGTGCAACACCAATGCCCCAAATCATCGCCAGCACAGGAATCAAGATTTGCAGAGGATTCGCGCTGGCAACGGGTTCCGGCGCAAAGGTTTCCGTGATAATTGGATTGATCACGCTGTTAATGGCGGGGACACCGGTATGGATCGCCGGCTCCGGCGACATCATAATTTCCGGGCTGATGGTTTCAGCGCTGGGAATTAGGCTCAATGCGCTCTCAATAGAGAACGGGCACAGCAAGCGCACGGCGACAATTCCCCAGAGCAGTACATGAATCCACTTGGGCGCTTTTTTGAATACGAGCCTGAAACCAAGCACGGCCAGTATGAGCCAGCTTGCCGAGATGCTCATATTCACGATTTTCAGAAATACATCGGCCATGGTTACTCCCCCTTCCGGAAGCGGTCAATCATCCGCTGTACCTCGTCGATCTCCTCCTCTGAAATCTTCTGGTGCCTGGTAAATGCCGCAACGAATGCAGGCAGAGAACCCTCGAACTTTTTCTCTACCAGTTCATCGATCTCTGCGGCCTGTACTTCGTCTTTGGTAACCAGTGCAGACACGATGGTGTTCTCATTCTTCAGAACGCCTCGTTCAGACAGTCGCTTGATTACAGTATATGTGGTTGAAGACTTCCATCCCAACTGCTCTTTGCAGAGATTCACAAGGTCACTGCTCTTGATGGGTTCATGCTCCCACAAAATCAAACAAAAGCGATATTCACTTTCAAATACTTTCGGTGTTTCCATGTGCTTCACTCCAATCTAATGCGTTAGACTATATATTTAATCTAACGCATTAGACTTCATTTGTCAAGAGACTCCGACGCACAAAAGTTAAAGGCACAGTTTCCAGAACAGAAACTGTGCCTTCGTGTTATGAGATCAGTCCTCAAGCATTTGGAGTAACAGATAGATAGCAGGCTGATTTTTCTTAATCCAATCTATGTCGTGCTGTTCGCTGACGCGGATGGCCGCAGCTCTCCACTCGTCAAAATACGCCTGCCCGGTCTCGGCGTGGAGTCGTAGCTGGGCTTCCGGTGCGATATCATCGAGAATTTTCCTCATCAGGTGTCCTCGCAATCCAGTCTGCCCACCCTCCAGGAATTCAGAGAAGATATACTCCAGCGTGTAGTTCCCGAAGTACTTCAACCTACGGCATTCATCGGGGTGCCTGTTGATGTAGTGCTGCGTATCGCCCTCCGCTCCCGGAGTATCTTCGATCATCTCAAAAAGGTATTCAATGGCGTCATGTGTATCCATACCGGCGTAGCGCACAGCCTGGTCGTAGCAGCTCCGCTTCAGCTCCAGGCGGTAAATATCGTCCATAATGGCGATCAGTGCGCTGTCTGCCAGATCCTCGGAATAGGCGCTGAACTGCGTGTAGATCTCTTCTGAAAGAGCCTCCCACGATCCAGCGGGTCTCGTGGCGAACCAGGAATCAGAAAGCCGGTATCCCTGCTGCTCCGAATGTTCAAATGTCAGGATTATGGGTTCATACCAGCTTTCAACTTCATGGAATGCAGCGCCTGCGAAGCCGTATTTGTCTAGCAGCGACATTGCGAATACCGTAGTCTTTCCCGTCGGCTCCGTTTCCTGATGGAAGATGGCATGGCTCGTCACATGAAGCAGTCCATCCGGCTCATCAGCGGCATAGTGCTGCAAAACTGCGGCTGAGATTGCGGCATCGAGGGTATCGCTGTATCCTGACTCATCCAGCCCATCTTCCGGCGGCGCGACATCCGTGATTGCATACACCAAATCAATATATTTGCAAAGGATGTTGTTCACAAAAAGTCGTTCGGCCATGCCCAGTGTCCAGTATCGTCCCCCAGATGGTGCCGGGTGGGAGTAGGTTGTTACTTCGGAAAGGTTGTACTCGATTAACGTGCCATTTTTTGAGCAATAGTAGAGCAGTCTGCCGCCCAGGTTGATGGCGCAGTCTTTGTCGTGATCCGGTATTTCTGCTGTTTCCACCCAATTACCGCTTTCCACAAGACTGAGAAGTTTTGCGGCATCCTCATCACTCAGCACCACGGCTGCTTTCAGTGCCCCTCTGCCGATCTCCGACACAGTATTCTCTTCTATGCTGAATTCCTTGGGCTTTGGCTCCGCCCAATATTGGATGCCAAACTTATCCAGATCGTCAATGATAGCTCTTCCGGCGATTAAGGCGTTGACAATGTCCTCTTCGCTGCCGTCCGTATAGTGGACAATGATATTTCCGCTATACAGACCACCGATATAGTAATTATAGTTTTCGTCCTCAAAAATCTTCTCAACCGCCGTGTCATAGGCGAAATTAGGATTATCAGTAGGGTCTGTGATGTCACCAATAGCGATGCGAGGAACTGCCTCTCCTGCTACCTGAATGCAGCCATCCTTGAACTCAAGCTGTGCTGTAGAGAGAAGTTCACCCCCTCCATGGGCTTTCTTGTCCACATATAGCCGTCCATCACTTTCGTCCTGTCGGATCGTGTAGTCGAATACTCCTCGATCCTCCAAAATGTAGCGTGCCCCATTTGCATAATCATAGATGATGACACGGTTGTCGATCATGCCAGAGCCTTCGCTGATGGAAGAGCATATCTCGGGCCGTCCATCACCGGTGAGGTCACAGAAATAGGCACTCCAGATGGGCATTCCGGTATAGAGGAGGTTAATTTGGTCGCCTAATGCAGCTTCCATTGTCGTAAGATTCCACTGAAAACTTACCCCTGGAAACTCCGGCAAAGAAAGCTTCAGACGCCCCTCCTCCGTCATTTTCGGCATTTTATTTGGCTCTTCCAGATAGTCGAACCATTTCGTCACGGTGCCGCTCACAGGCGTGTACTGGTAGCCGAAAAACAGGTGGATCACTTCATCGCCAGAGCCATTGTAGGCGCCGCCTTCTACTTTGTGCAGAGGCTGCACGGTCAAATGGATAACCCACCCCTCTAAATCCGTTACACCAACCTGACTATAAGTAAGCACACGCTCAAATTCACTCGGTCCACCATAATCGACAAGCATTACGGAATAACCATCTGCATCCTCAGAAAGCTGCCGAACCTTTTCTTGCGGTATATATTTCAGTGCATCCAAATAATGTCCCAGATTAAAAATGCGATTCTGCTCAACCCATTCTGAACGCTCCGTGATGAAATACTTATTATCATCATGGAACATCCTTAGCTGCGCACTGTAGGTCTTCTCATTCTTTCCATAGAAGAACCGGATTGCACCATCATTGGCCCAGTTGAAGTCCGGGGTAAACATTAAATCAAAGTTATCCGCATTCACGCAAAGCTGTGAAGCACTCTCCAGATGCTCTGCGTCAGCAATCTTTTCTACGATCAAGTTCGTATCGAGATCAGACACGTTACTGCCGTTGATTGGGAACTCGCGTTTTGAAGCAGGGTTCGTGAGGAAACAGATTGCAACGACTGCGCATGTGATGACAGAAACCACGATTACCCAAAACGCAGGCTTCTTATAGTTCATCACGGATTTCACGCGCTCCTTGACGCCAACCTCACCAAAGGCCAGCGGGCAGGCTGCGATCATCCGACGATTGACGCTGCAGGACACCAGTGCCTGGCTATAGTCAGCTCTCTGCTCGTTGCCCAGTTCCTGAATGACTTTCTCGTCACAGGCCAGTTCAATGTCCCGGCACAGCAGCACATAGGCCAGCCACATCAGAGGATTAAACCAATGGATCGTCAGCAGAAAGAACCCAAGCGGCTTCCACCAGTGGTCCCTGCGGCGAATATGCGCCTGCTCATGAGCGACCACATGGCTCAAATCCTGCTCATCCATATTATAGGGCAGATAGACTTTCGGCTTGATGATGCCCAGCACAAAGGGCGATGCGACATTCTCGCTCTGGTAGATGTTGTCCCGGAGGATAACTGCTTCGCTGACTTTACGGCGCAGACGCCAATAGCTGGCTGCGGTATATAGCGCCAAAATAATTATGCCTGCTGCCCATACAACCGACAGAACAGGAACAACAGTGTTTTCTATCGTGGCCGGTTCACCTAACTGGTCGTGCTTTGTCACGACATAATACCTGCCTGCCCCATCGGAAATTGGCTCTCGGCCTGCGCCGACTGCAGCATCGTAATAATCAGAACCAGAATAATGGGTATCGATATCACCAATGTAGTCATCCGCCCACTCCGAAACAAATTCTCCATTTCCAACAGAATCAGGGATCAGCGAAACCGAACTTTCCAGCGTGAACGGGCAAACCAGCCGCACAGCGACAATGCCCCAGAGCAGAACATTGACCCACTTGGGTGCTTTTTTCAAGACGAAACGGAGCATCAGCACAGCCAGGACAAGCCAGCTTGCCGATATGCTCATGTCAATGATTTTCAAAAACAAATCGCTCATTATTTACCTCCTCTCCGGATGCGGTCGATCATGCGCTGTACCTCGTCCAGTTCCTCCTCTGAAATATTCTGGTGCTTGGTAAACGCGGCGACAAAAGCGGGCAGTGAACCTTCAAACTTTTTTTCTACCAGTTCACCGATCTCGTAGGCCTGAGCTTCATCCTTAGAAACCAGAGAGGTAATCGTGCCGTTATTGTTCTGAAGCACCCCTCTCTCGCCCAGACGTTTAATGACGGTATATGTGGTGCTCTTTTTCCAGCCCAACTGATCCTGGCAGAGCCTTACAAGCTCGACACCGGTGACAGGCTCGTGCTCCCACATGATCAGGCAGAAACGGTATTCCCCTTCGTGAATTTTAGGCATTTCCATAGTACAACCTCCGCAGTCTACGCCAGTAGACTTGATAATAATAGTCTACACAGGTAGACCAACAAAGTCAATACTAAAATGAGGGCAGCCGCATGGAACTCCAGCGGTTGCCCTCATTTTGCAGTATTATAGTATTATTGCTTCCATGTCGTAAAGAAAGCAGTGCCTTCATTCAAATTACAGAGGCCCCAGCCCTCAAGTTGCTCAACCTCGCCGCTGCGCCAGAGATAGGCATCCGGCCACCAGTTTCTACACTCTGCCGGGATAAGATCAGCAGGAGTTCCAGGTGCGTAAAGAAGAAAATCCGCTCCACCCGAAACGCCATGCGGACCAGCCGCAATGTAGTGGATGCCATCCTCGGTCCAGGTAGTTCCTTCTTCCTTTTCCATGGTTACACCCTCAAGCTTCATTGCCCAGCAGTAGTCGCTGATCTGCTGGATATCCGTGAACTGCCCTTCAAATTTGCACTCATAGCATGTGCCCGCATCCGAGTCACCATATTCACCGGTAAAGCAGCCATCGGGCTGCAACGTCAAATACGTCCCCCAGCCGCCGGCACCGCTGGCAAATACCAACTCCAGAGACTCAGTCGGAAATGTAGCAGCATTGACTGTCAGTTCCTGCGGAGCGGTTGGATTTGCGGCTGCCTCCATAGCCTGCAAAATTTCATCGGGATCAAAGCGCACAGGATAGAGTTGAGGAAGACCGCTCGCTTCTGTCCACTTATCAACGAGAATGCCCTGCTCTGTGGAAAGAAGCACAGTACTATTTCGCATCAACAAATCTACTCTCTCTGCAAAACGAGTCATCTCCACTGTTTCTGTTACACCGCCGTCCGGTCCCAGCTCAAAATCCACGGACCACTCGTCTTTGACAGTCTGCTTGTTGCCTTCCAGCGAGAACACCGTGCAGGTATAGCTTCCAGCCCCCTGGAACATGGCGGGAAGATACTGCACCAGATAGTCCCGTCCATCCTCACTGTACCGCAGAATGGTATTCCATCCCACATGGGCAGGACTGGCCTCCGTTTTCCAGATTTCCTCGTCGTTCTCCAAAACTACCAATTCATAGACCTGTCCTGGCGCAACCGTGCGAATCACGATCTGCTCATTGACGCGGTTATGATTCAGATCTGAGTAAGAAACAATATAGACATTCGGGGAAATGATTTCTGTGCGCTCGGTGCCAGTGTCAGAAAGAATGAGTGCATCGATCTGTGAACCATCCTCTGAGTATTCCAGCGAGTAGATGTATTCACCCTCACTCAGCTCATAGGAAGCAAGGCACCTGCCATCAAATGTGAATATGTCGGACCAGTAGGAGTAGACCGCCGTATTGATGTCGTCGGCAAACCACGTCAGATTTGCACCTGAGATTTCTGCTTCAAAAGTCTGTGTGCGTGTGTTAAAAACGCAATAGATATTATGCTTCGGTCCAGTATGCCCTTCTAACACAATATATTCCCCGATCTGAAATGAGTCAGTAATCTCATTGATTTGCTCATTTCGTTTGGATAGGTCATATTGCTTTGAATTATACGTGAAATACACATCGTTGATCTCAAACACCTGCGCTCCGATCTGCGCATCACCGTTCTCCAGCGCATCTGCAGCCCCGTCGCTCTCGATTAACGACAGTATGCCGCCACTAATCGACAACGGGTCACTCATCACATACTGGGTTCCGTCCTCTGTAATGACGTATATTTCAAATTCATTTCCGGTGCTGATAGATGACAGCATGAAAATCCGCATGAAGCTCTTTCCATCACTAATTAGTGCAATGTCTGCAAATAGATTATCCGGTGCCTCCTGAATCTTACGCAAAGGCTTTTTGAACTTGGCATTTTGGAGCCTGTCCATCATGTTTTCGATAATCGAAGCATCTGTGACCTCAATATCTCTATCTCCGGCATAATTGTTGGCATTGATAACCTGAATGCTGATCTCATCACAGGTGCTTCCCTGCAGCTCCGCATTTATTCCTGTTCGCACATATGTTAGCTTGGTACAAAAACCCTTGATCTTCATAGTACCCGTTGCATCTCTACACGCATCAGCAGAAACATAGAATGCAAATCCGCCTGTATGTTCACCACGCATATGAATTGCATCCGCGTAGATCCCTGAATCACTTATCAGTGAATCATCGGGATAAATAGCCGCGCTGCCTCCATCCTTGATAACTGAAAAAGGAACAATTACTGCGCCAGATTTCGGCAAGTCAAGTGAGTATCCGAATGTAAAGTAGAGCAGGTCTTCACTCTCGTTTGATACTCGGACTTCATCGAGGAAAATGATTGTTTCATCCGTCTGGTAAACAATCACTTCTTTTTCCTTAAAATGCTGCCCTTCCTCCGTGTAGATAGTATCCGATAGCACTTCTTTGGGCACGGACAGTGTGACTTCTACCTGCTCCTGCCCAATAATGGTATAGCCGTCTTCTTCGATGATGTCATAAATTGAAATCCCTTTGGGATTGGTAATAAGACTAACAGCCAGAGCCACACAAGCCACGACAGCAACCAGAACAATCCAAAACGCAGGCTTACGCCAATTTGCCAGATTACGAATACGCCCCTTGGTATCTCCCTCGCCAAAGGCCAAAGGCATACCTGCGATGATATGTTTTCCGGTGGCAAGACTCAACAGAGATGCCGTATAGTCTGCCAGGATACCGTCACCCATCTTTTTGATAACGGCCTCGTCGCAACTCATCTCCATGTCCTTATTGGAATAGATGAAGGCCACCCAAACCAGCGGGTTAAACCAGTGGATGCTCAGGGCCAGAAACGCCAACGCCTTGATGATGTGGTCACAACGGCGGATATGATGCTGCTCATGAAGAATGATATAGGCTTGCTCCCGCTCCTCCATATCAGATGGCAGATAGATCTTCGGCCGAACCAATCCCATGACAAAGGGTGATGTGATCTCATCGGCCAAGTAGATGTTCTCCCGTAGCGGCGAGGCTGTCAGTAGTCTGCCGCGGAGCCGAAGATAGGCTACTACGCTATAGACTGCCATGGCACCCATGCCCAGCATCCAAAGGAAAGAGGCAATGGCCATTTCGCCCTCCAGCGGATCAGCACCCAATGCAGCGTGTTCCTGGGGCAAAGCATCGTTGACTGCCTCGTTGATGACGGGAGCCACCGGCAGGTGTACCTCCAGATCCTGCGTGTGGACAACGTCAAAAGGCACATATTCCATTGCCGTGGTGTGTTCCGTGTTTTCCATAGTCGGAGTATCAAACAAACCCAACAGGGAAAAATCTGTAGTGATGGACACTGGGCAAAGCAGGCGGAATAACACCACAGCCCACAGGGCATAGGAAAAAATCTTTGGGGCTCTTTTCAGTGCCAGCCGTACCAACAGCACAAAGAGGATCGCCAGGCTGCCGGTGATGCTCATATTGAGGATCATGGGCAGCAGAAACGACTCGGTCAGGCCGTGCGATTGAATCGCTGCCATTAAGTTATTAAATGTGAAAACGCCCATGGTGTCACCTCTTGAAGCCGTCAATTATCTTCTTTAACTCTTCAATTTCTGCGTCAGACATCTTCTTGCGGCTACCAAATGCGGCAAGAAAGGCCGGCAGAGAGCCGTCAAAGGTTTCCTCCACGAACTGCTCGCTCTGGAGGGCATAGAACTCCTCACGGGAGATCAGGGATGTGACGGCGCCATCCTTATTCTGAAAGATTCCACGCTCACAAAGACGCTTCAGAACGGTATAGGAAGTGGTGGACTTCCAGCTCAATTCCTTTTCTGCCATCTTCACCAGTTGACCGGAGGTTACCGGCTCGTTGCTCCAGATGAAGTCCGCAAACCGTGACTCCAAAACACCCATCTTCTTATTACTCATGTCGGGCCTCCTTTCACTCTACACCTTGTAGAGTAATTTTTACTCTACACCATGTAGAGCTGTTTGTCAATCCCTGTTGATAGAAAATGCGCCGCTGGATCTGCTCCAGCGGCGCTCATTGCTATGACCAAGCATTTGTAAAGACCTTGATGCCCCTGTTACAATATGTGCATTCAAACATATAGGTTATCTCTCCATTGAGTAGCCTGCAAAATTTTTCTCTCATAAATTGACCAAACGAGAACATTGAGCGTGTTATTAGTGAAAGGAGGATGACAGAATGGAAAAATCATCAGCGCGGCCGGCTGATGGGATTGAAACCGTGATTCACACTTACGGCAATACTCTTTATCGGTTAAGTTTTGTCATGCTCGGAAACGAAAGTGACGCAGAGGATGCGGTGCAGGAGGCGTTTATCAAGTATATGCAAAAAGCACCGCGCTTTGAGAGTACTGACCATGAAAAGGCATGGCTGATCACAGTTACCTCAAACCAATGTCGCGATATTTTACGCTTTAGAAAACGGCATCCACAAATTGACCTTGTGCATCTAAATGAGCCGATTTCTCATGCGTCTGACAGCGGGATATTGGAAGCACTGATGGCATTACCTGAAAAATTTCGACTCGTCCTGACACTCTACTATGTCGAGGAATATCGCATAGATGAGATTGCACGGATCATCGGCAAGACGCCCTCGGCAGTTAAGATGCGCCTCCAGAAAGGACGAAAACTTTTGGAGGAAGTGTACCGAAAGGAGTATCTGTAAATGGAATTCAGAGACCTGAAGCACAGCGTAGAAAAAATTGAACTATCCAATGAGATGAAAAATCGCATCATCCAAAATTGCCGTTTATCGGCAGCACATGAAATGGAGGAAATTTCGATGAAAAATAGAGTAAACTTCAAAAAGCTGATGCCTGTCGCTGCAGTCCTTGCTCTTTGTCTTTGTGTATCCGTCGCCGCTGCAAGCCACTTTGGCCTTTTTAAGGATGTCACAAACTGGAGCGGCGCTGTAACCGGAACCGAGTATGTGCAGGCCACAGATGAAATCGAGGTCAGCGCTGTTGTAGAGCAGGGTATTCTCACGATTACCGCTGACTTTCTCTCTCCCGATGCCGTCCCTTACAGCGAACTTGAAACGATCAGCGTAGGCAGCTATCAGATTGTTGACGTTTCCGGCGGCGTTATTGCGGAAGGCGAAGGCGATGACTCCATCGAAATCGTTGATGGGGAAGCAATGATGACCGTATCTCTGGGAGGCGTTGACAGTGGAGAATATAAGCTGTTGATCAACACTTTTATTGGCTCCAAGAAAGCGGACCAGCCTCTCAAAATCAGCGGTAGTTGGGAATGTGACTTTACTGTTTGAGCAGAGCAAAAATTCAGTACAATATCTTAATCTAATAACCAGAAGCGGGGCAGAAAAATCTGCCCCGCTTTTGTAAATATAAAACTTATGCGACGGGCTGATTGACTACGCCGACGAACAGCGGCAATCCATCGTAGCCGGTAATTGCAAACAGGAAGGGTCTATCCAGCACGAAGTCCATTTCCTCTTCCGGAGGCATCGCAGCACCGGCCATCATCATGACGGTATAGGCTGCCGCCGTCACGCCCTCTTCGTCGATGGCCACACGAGCCGCATGGTCGGCTTTGGAAAGGAAGATCTCTGCGACTTCCGAAGTCATGGGACTGAAATCGGCCGCCTCGACATCAAACACATCTGTCACGCCAAGAGCACGCAGACCTTCGCCCAACTCAATATCAGAAACAACATCAAACTTGGGAACGGACATATTCACGATCAGGTGCTTGCTGTTCTCCCAGTTTCCGTTGCTGTTCAGGAACTCCATGGTCTGCTTATCGGCAAGAAGGTCATCCATGCTCACGCCCTCGTCAGGCAACAGGAACCACATTTTGCCGCTGCCCTCCAAGCTCAAAGAAACAGCACCGAACTGATCTGCCCAGTAATAGGTGTTGCTACCGCCCTTGTGCATGAAGTCGCACTCAACGGTCTCGCCATCGGCGCTGAGCAGATGGAACAGTCCCTTTTCTGTTCTGGACTCATTAAACTCACTGTGCCACTTGGCACGGTAGTAGATGGTAGAGGCCAGAGCCATAACGGTCTCGGGGTCCATGGACAGGCCATCGGCCTGCGCTTCCAGCAGTCCACCGGTCTGCTCGTTGATCCAATCCCGCAGAGCCCGATTGAACTCCTCGCTGCCCATCTCTCCCTGGAAGGAAGAGGCAAAGTAATTCGTTGCCAGACTGTCCATGGTGGACTGGTTGAAGTTTACGGACTCATTCAGCCACAGGGAGTTTGCCAGAATGCTTGTTACGGCGCCGTCATTGCTGTAATTGGCGTTCCAAACACTGGCCGCCTGGGAGCGCAGAGTCTCAATGCTTTCACTGCCCAGCAGCGTGAGGATCTGCTCGCGGCTTTCTCCATCCGTCACCTCTGCCAGCATGGCAAGGGCCATGTAGACGTTTATGGGAGAGTAGACCTTGTTCGCACCGTTAGAGCCGCTGAGGAATTCCCGGATCGAGCTGGCAAAGAACGGCTCCAGACCGTCTGCATAACCCTCCGGTTGATTG
>CAYLUV010000007.1:0-31834 GCA_964386955.1 uncultured Lachnospiraceae bacterium | reverse complement strand
TATTCCCACTCAATTGTAGCGATTGGCTTTGGACTCATGTCGTAGCATACACGACATACGCCGTCTACTTCGCTTAAGATACGGTTTGTGATCTTTTCCAGTACATCCCAGTCGATGCGTGGAACTGTACAGTGCATTGCATCTACTGTGTTTACGGCACGGATGATTACTGGCCAGTAGTCAAGACGTTTGCCATCTTTTACACCTGTGGATGTGATGTCTGGTACTACTGTGAAGAACTGCCATACTTTGTCTGTTAAACCAGCGTTGTCAAATTCTTCTCTTAAAATAGCATCAGATTCACGAAGTGCATGTAAACGATCTCTTGTGATTGCACCTGTACAACGTACACCAAGACCTGGTCCTGGGAATGGCTGACGATCTACCATGGAAGATGGAAGACCAAGTGCTTTACCTACCACACGTACTTCGTCTTTGTATAATAATTTCACTGGCTCTACTAAGCCTTCGAATTTTACATCTTCAGGAAGTCCACCTACATTGTGATGTGCTTTTACGCCGTCAGATTCTAAGATATCTGGGTAGATTGTTCCCTGTGCGAGGAAGGAGATTCCTTCTAATTTGTTAGATTCTTCTTCGAATACACGAACAAATTCTTCACCAATGATCTTACGTTTCTTCTCTGGTTCTGCAACCCCTGCTAATTTGTCAAGGAAACGATCTGTAGCATCAATGTAGATTAAGTTTGCATCTAACTGATTGCGGAATACTTCGATTACTTCTTCACTTTCACCTTTACGCATTAAACCATGATTTACATGAACGCAAACCAGCTGTTTGCCAATTGCCTTGATTAAAAGTGCAGCTACTACAGAACTGTCTACACCGCCGGATAATGCTAATAATACTTTTTTATCTCCAACCTGTTCCTGTACTGCTGCCACCTGCTCAGCAATAAATACTTCTGCCAGCTCAGGTGTTGTAATACGTTCCATGGTTTCTGGTCTCTTGTTTGGATCCATGATAATTTCCTCCTCTGTGTTATATAAATTCTAAAGTTTCTTTCTTCTTCATTTCTTTGCAAAGCAAATCCATTGTTAATTATAATAGGTGCTTTTCCATAAATCAATTCTTTTCTGATGCATTTGTAAATTTTTTCAGCAGTTCAAGAAAAAAATCGTTCCATCTCTGCGATTTTCTCGCTGAAATCCTCCCTTATCTCCCATCTTTGCTTCTCTGAAACCACCCAGATGGAATTCTGGAGCCGATGGCAATGGCCATGGCAATGGCAAAGGCTTCCTTGAAGGCTTCCATGCAGTAAAAAAATGCTCGATTATAGGCACCCAATGATGCAGTATATGTCATATGATAGATTTTTGCTCCTGGAACCAAGGGAAAAATGCCCGGAATCAAAAACATGGACATGGGACATTTTCTCTTTACGGAGAGAAAACGAGAAAGCACCACGATGGTAAAAGTGGCGAAAAAAACAGCCAAGGCCTCATTCTCAAAAAGATTGTTTACCAGCAAATAAGCAATCCACTCCACCATTCCTACGAAACCGCAATCTAAAAAGTATTTTTTCGGCACTCGGTATAACACACAAAATGCCACTGTCCCCAGGCTTGCTGCTAGGGTCTGTATTATCATCTTTAACATAACTTGTCCCCTCCGGTTTCTTTTGTTCCTCTGCCATCAGTAAACGAGGGCAGTTTCATTTTCTCCCAAACTGCCCTCGACTGGCAAAAATTACAGTCCTCTTCCATGCCAAAAGCCAGGAATACTCCACACAAGAACCACCCCTGCCACAATGGAAACCAGAGTGAGCAGTACATCCATCAACCGGATAAGACCGGAAACGTAATCATTTTCTACAAAATCCCGAATGGCATTGGCAAAGGATACGCCGGGAATCATGGTAATCATCACACCTACAATAATGCGATGCTCCGTATCTCCAAATCCCGCTCGAAAAAGAATGGAAGCCAAAAAGGTAGCCAACATACTTCCCAACACTGTGTGAATGGCCTTTGAAGTTTCTCCCAATTTTAAAAAATGGAAAAAGACGCCCAGCGCAAGTCCCACCACAGTTGCAACCAAAGCATCATGGCCGGAACCGCCCAAAGCATAACAAAAACTTCCCGCACCAATGGCATAGGCGGCAATCACCATAGCTGGAGAATAATCTCCCATTTTCTTAATTTCCTCAATCTTTTGCCACGCCTCTTTCATGGTATATTTTCCCTGTTCCAGATTGCGGGAAAGACTGTTAATCTCCTCAATCTTTCGAAGATCCGTATTTCCTGTGGGGATATGTTTCATACCTGCCTTTTGTATCTGATCTTGCCCATTTGCGGTGGCAAAGATTCCATTGGCAATGATGTAGGTTTCCAAAGAGTCAAGCCCCAAAGCCTGAGCCATATGCTTCATGGTCTGTTCCACGCGGGATATTTCTGCACCGCTTTGCAGCTGGATTTCCCCCGCTACAACCACCAACTGAAAGGCTTCTTCGGTATATTTTTTATCCAGTTTCTTTCCTTCTTCTATCCCCTGTTGCGAAAACAGAATCTTTTCATTCCCTGGAAGCTCTTTTCCCTGCTCGTCCCCTCTAAATGTTCCTGTTGTTTCCATAATTCCTAACCCTGTATTATCTATATTGCAATTATTTTTCTTCTACCGGCACCACAATGATGTCCTTTGGAAACTTGTTTAGAACTTCACATCCATCCTCTGTGATTAATACCAAGTCCTCGATGCGAACACCGATGCCTTCCTCTGGCAAATAGATGCCTGGCTCCACAGAAAAACACTGTCCCGGCTGGATAATGTCCTCATTTACGGAAGATACATCCCCAAATTCATGGTCTTCCAAGCCAATGGAATGACCGGTTCGATGGGTAAAATACGGACCATATCCCATCTCTTCTATATAATTACGGGCTGCAAGATCTACATCGCACATGCGATTTCCCGGCTTAGCCGCTGCAATTCCGCGAAGGTTCGCCTCCAACACAATATTGTATATTTCTCTCTGACGAGGGGAAACTTCTCCCAAAAATACCGTTCTCGTCATGTCGGAGGCATAGTCATTCTTAAAGCCACCGATATCAATCACAATGCCTTCTCCATATTTTCCTCTGGATTCGTCCGGTCCATGATGAGGATCTGCACCACCTTTACCATAGGCTGTGATTGGATCAAAGGACACACCGCTGCATCCCTTCTCCTTATACAGTTCCTGCACCTTCGTCGCCAACTCCAATTCCGTCATGCCTTTTCCCACGTAAGGAATAATTTCTCCCATCACTTCATCGTTGATTTTGGAAGAAATGCGCATCTTTTCCTGTTCCTCCGCATCCTTGATCTGTCTTACATAGTCAATGATAGGGGATCCGTTGACAAATTTGCTGCCACCGCCCATCTCCTGCAATGGAAGAAGAAATTTTGCCGGCCAATTTTTGTCGATTCCCATGGTTTTCTCTTTTTCTACAAATTCTGCCAGCATGGCAACGGCATCCTCCGTATCTTTATACCATACCTTTGGCAAATCAACCTCATGTCCCATAGGAAAAAGTTCATTTACCACCAGTTTGTGGCTGCCATTTACATTGAGATACAATGCCACCAGTCTCTCTCCCGGATGAAACATCGTTCCTGTAATATAATAAATAGCCATCGGATCCGCAACAATCATCTGCGGAATTTCTTTTTCTCTCATTGAATCCAAGATTCTTTCCAAACGATTCCAGTTCATCTTCTTCTCCTTTACTCAGAAAAAATGGTCTCATACACTATGCAAAAAACTGCACAACAAATGCCATAACAGAGGCTCCCACCGCAACGGTAAGCAGTCCCTTATTAAAATATGCTAGCACAATGGCTACCAAGGTTCCCGCAACAGATGCCAAGGTAGATCCGGTACTGGAAAACACTGCCGGGAATGTCATAGCCGCAAGCACTGCATAGGGCACATAGAACAGGAACGAACGCACCCACACATTGGTAATCTTTTTTCGAAAAATCACCATAGGGAGAACGCGAATCAAATACGTTGTAATCGCCATAGCGGCGATGCTCCATAAAATATAGCTTGTACTCATTACGCTTCTTCCTCCTCTTCTATTTTTATTGGAAACAGTGTAGCTGCAATCGCACTCACTGCAATGGTAATAATAATAATAACCCAACCGCTGGAAATGTTTTTCAGCACTGGGGCAAAGGTAAACAGATAGCTGGCTGCCACTGCCATGATAATGGTATAAAATACGCTTTTATTGGTTCTGGCATCTGGAATAATAATGGCGATAAACATGCCATAAAGGGCGATTCCCATAGCCTGAGAAAGACTGGTAGGCATAAGGGAACTTGCCACAGCCCCTGTAAAGGTTCCCAAAGTCCAACCAACTACCGGTGTCAAAATAAGACCAGCCATGTATGTAGCACTGAGACTGCCCTTTCGACTCATTGCCACCGCAAAAATCTCATCTGTAATACCGAAGGACACCGCCATACGTTTCAGAATGGACATCTTAGAGTCCACCTTCTGAGATAAAGAAAGTGCCATCAGAAAATATCGCATATTGATAATAATCGTTGTCATAATGATTTCCAAAATTGGAGCTGCCGCAATAATCAGATTGGTTCCGGCAAACTGCCCCGCACTGGTAAGATTGCTGACAGAAGTCAGCACTGCAGACCACACTGGCATACCGTTTAACACAACGGACAGACCAAAGGCCATGGACACAGAAAAGTAGCCCAGACAAATAGGGATTCCATCTTTCACACCCTGTAAAAACTCTTGTTTCTTCATTTTTATTCATCCTTTTTGTTTAAAATTTCAGTCGATTCTCATTATATCTCCTTGTCTGCCCTTCTGTAAAGGGTAGTTTTCTGATGTATGAAATACAAGGCTACACCTGCTAAAATCCACCCCCACACAATGCCTCGTTCCTCCACAGTCATGTAGGAAGGGGAAAATGGAAGAAAATACATTGTCCCCATAAAACCGGACAGCAAAATCGCCAGCGTTCCCACCAGTTTTCCGTGTTTCACCTTGTAAGGGCGCTCCATCTGAGGATTCGTTTTTCTCAAAATAAGAAAAGAGAGGGCTACCATGCAGTATGCCACGCAGCAGCCAAGACTTCCCGCATTGGAAATCCAAAGAAGCATCTGTCGTCCCAACAGTGGGGAGAGAATGGATAAGGCCCCGATAAAAAGCACCGCCACATAGGGGGTATCGTATTTTTGATGACGTTTTCCAAAGATTTTCGGAATCATGCCGGATTCTGCCATGGCACCAAGAGCTCTGCTTCCTCCCATTAAAAAGGAGTTCCAACTGGTAAGAATCCCGCACATACCAGCAATAATAATCACCTTTGCCAACATTTCACTATGAAATGCCTTCGCCACCGCCTCTGCTGCAATGAGTTTTCCTGCACCGGCAATCTGAAGCATCTCTTTGGCCGGCAAAAGATAACTGACAGACAAAATAATCATACAGTAAAAGGCTACCCCCAAGGCAATGGATAATAGCAATACTTTTCCCGTTTTTCGAAGGGAAATCTCACTCTCCTCTGTCACCTGGGGAATCACGTCAAAACCCACATAGTAGAATGGTGTCATAGCTGCTACCTTGAAAATATTCTTTGCAATAGACATCCATTCTTTTCCTTCTATCTGCCAAAGTAAAGAAAAGATTCCGCTTCCTTCCCTTAGAAAATGTCCCGTTCTGGCACCATCCTTTAGGAAAAGAAAGGACTCCCCATTCTCCCCCAAAAAGGCATTTTCCAAAAAGAGCTTCGTATCTCCTCTTAATCCGGCCCCGGCACAGACTACAATACCAGCTCCGCCAATCACCAGCACCAACAAAGTCTGCACATTGGCTGCCACCTTTGTTCCTCGAATATTTAGTCCTGTGATAAGAACTGCCACAAAAATGGCCACAAAAAGCCAAGTGGCATAGATATCAAAGCCCGCCACGGTATAGAGATATCCCTTTAAAAATCCTGGCCAAAGATACTGTAAAATACTTGGCAGGGCACAGGCTTCAAAACACACCACACTGACGTAGCTTAGCACAATAGCCCAACTATAGACAAAAGAAATGCCCCGTCCTGTGGCATCGTTACTAAAAACATATCTGCCATTTCTCTTCGGAAGGGCCACAGAAAGCTCCGAATAGGTAAGACCGATAAAAAAGATCATAATACCACCCAGTACAAAGCCTAAGGCCGCTCCAATGCCTCCCGCTCCATCAATCCAGCTTCCTACATTGACCACCCAGCCCCATCCAATCATGGCACCAAAGGCGATCACCAATATATCAAAATAATTTAACTTTTTTTGCACCTTATTCTCCTTTTTTCTGCGAATATTTCCACATTTTCTCCTCAATTGTTCAAAACTCGCTTTACCATACCATATCTAGCCGGATAAATGCAATGGCATATCCACAAAAATAAAATCCCCACACCATTTTTTTGATGTGAGGATTCTTTTTCTTTATTATGCCTTTGCGGCGTTTTTCACGTCATCTGGAAGATCGTCGAAATCTTTCCATTTTTCCATGGCCTCTTCCAAGGTCATTCCCTCTGCAATGCCGTCTCGACGTACGGCGTTTACTGCCTGAATTTCCTTCATGCGAGGTCCGGTAAGCTCATAGCCCCTCATACAAAGAAGAGTAAGGGCCCAAGCTACCATTGGAATGATACAAAACAGCACTAACACTACGGTACTCATGCCGTCACTGTATGGAGTATCCGCCGTTGGCAGGTTCTGAAGGCCAATCATATTGACCGCCAGCCCTACAATAGTAGCAGATAAAGAAGATACCAGCTTATCTACCAGAGAAAACAGTGTTCCCATAATGCCAGGGATATATTTTCCAGAGCGGAAGGTCTCGTAGTCGGAGCAATCCGCCACCATAGGAATCGGCATATCTGCGGTGGAATAGTACGCACCGTAGCCGATACCAAAGAACACGATAAATAAAATAGTATACAGATTGATACTAAATCCATTTTTTCCAAAAATCATCAAGTTTCTTGCTGGAACCCCCTGCTGCCACATAAGAAGCAGTGCCAAAACACCGATGTAACAAACAAATGCCACTGTTACATACTTCATAAGAGAAGCCTTCTGTCCCTCCTTCTGGGATGTACGCACTGTAAGGAGGAAAAATGGAACGGAGAATACATAACCAAGAACCATCATTGGCAAATAAAGTCCGTCATAATTTCCCATCATACAGCCATAAAGCATACAGAGTACCGTTACGTTTGTGGCTATGGAGAGGGCAAGTTTACATCCAGCACCAGCCACCATAAGACGTTTCATAGGACTGTTGTTTTTTACGATCTGCACATACTCGGAAATTTTTACTTTCTCCTGTTTTGCACCACCAATACCAAAATATCTTGGATTATCCTTCTCCCAAATTCCTATCATGGCAAGGATGGTAAGGAAAAAGGAAATGACAATACCGATGGGTGCCAAAAAGCGGTAAAAGTTTACGCTGCTGTAATCTCCCACCAGAGAACGGAGGATAGGTGCCAAAAACTGCATCAGGCCCATACCCGCCATAGAACCGATGGTATTAAAGATGGTAAATAGCGGTCTCTGTTTTGGATCATTGGTAAGAACAGTCTGTCCAGAACGGGTAACCGAAGTCTGAAAGGTATAACCAATTACCCAGATGGCATACAGTGCAATAAACGCCAGATAGCGAAGCCACATCTGGCTTTCCTCTATGTCTGGACAAATGCAGTAGAGCATAAAGGTGGCAAATGCCATGATAATGTTACCAATCAGCATAAATGGACGGAACTTTCCAAGTTTTCCATTGGTTCTGTCCATCAGTGCCCCAATAATGGGGTCTGTAATGGCATCGAAGACACGCATGCCCGTTACCATTACAGAGGCAAACACTGTTGCAATTCCTAACACATTATTGCCAAAGGTGGCAATATAGGAAAGGATTAAAATATAGTATACATTGGTTGCGCCGTTATTCAGCGGAAACAATGCCAGCTGATAATTTTTCGCGCGGTTTATTGTATTGTTTGTATTGTTTGTGTTGTTATTTGTTGTTTCCTGACTCATTTTTATTTCCCTCTTCCGGATGATAAACATAAGTAGCTTTGAATTTGCGTTTTTTTCTAAACCACATAACCGCAGACAGTACAAAGAGTGCTGGGAAGAATACAGCAAAGAATCTTACAAGGTAGATAACGATTGGTCTGATTTCTTTTACTGTTGTATCTGGTCCGACACCGTTCATACCACAGGAATTTGCTGTTGCGTATAAGTTATGGTGACATGCTTCTCTCATGGCAGATACTACCACTGGATCATTCTTGTACTCTGGAAGTCTTCCCTGTCCATTTCCATTGTTGATGATGTAGAAGGACATCATGGAGTCAAAAGCTGTTGTTCCGCCCATAACACCGTCAACACCGTTTACATAAGTTGTCAATACGTTGTCTGTGATCTGCTTTCCGTAGCAGCCCCACTCGCCGTTCATAATGCCTTTTACAAGGCCTGCATTGGCACCGGACCACTGGGTACCCCAACGGGTATATGCCATCATAACACCATTTCCTGCTGCCTGAGAGCTTTCCAATGCCCCCTGGAAGGCACGTAAATATACTTCACGAGCTGCCTGCTCACTGATCCACACGCCAAGACCGATACGATCCTGTTCACAGTCATTTAAGGCAAAATGTTTGATTACGACGTTGACACCTTTTTCCTGAATTCCTTTTACTTCTGCTGCTCCAATCATAGATGCCAGTGCGCCATCTTCAGAGTAGTATTCGAAGTTACGTCCGCCATATGGGGATCTGTGGGTGTTGGCACCTGGTCCGTAAAGAACAGCTACCTGCGCTGCCAGACAGTCATTACCAACCATGTTACCCATCTCATATACTAAGTCTGTATTGAAAGTTGCTGCCAACACATCCTCAGAAGTTAATGCTGTTGTCTGTACGCCAAGACCAGATCCAAATAAGGTTACTGTTAAGCCCTGTGGACCATTTTCATCACGAGTACCTGGTGCATTTACCGATTCCACTGGCATTGTCCAATGGAAGGAGTCACCGATTAAAGATACCATTTCTTTGAAAGTGAGCTGATCTAACAGTTCTTCCCACTTTGGATCGTTGTAATCAAGGCCAATCATGTCATAGAGGCTTAATCCATTGTCTGCGCCAAGAGTTGGCATTTCCACTGCCTCGTAGTCTGCTGGATCATACTGTACGTCCTGAAGGGCATCCTTCAATCCATCTGTAAGGGTTAATACAAGAGCTTCCTCAGAAGGCATTGTTCCCATCCAGTCGTTACGGGAGGTAAAGGTCACTTCCTCTTCCACATTTTCATTTAAGTTTGGATCGGCATTGGATAACTGGTTGGAAATCTCTGTGCCATTGTCGCTTACTGCATAGGTTGTGGTATCCAGTTCTGGATTACTCCATGTTGTTACTAATTCTTTCTTTCCATCGGAGTGCATACGTCCGTCAGTATTTGCTTTCGTATATCCCTTTGCTGCCAATACGTTATTTGCCGCATCATGAGCATCTGTCGCTGCGGTAAATAAATAATCTCCAGCATCTAAAATGTAAGTGCCTGCTCCGTAAGCATCGTAACTTGCCACATAATCTCCATCCACTTCAATAGTAAGAGTTTCAGAAGCACCTGGCTCTAAAATCTGTGTTTTTCCAAATCCAACTAAGCTAACGGCTGCTTTTTCAATTTTATTGTCAATGTCATACTGGGTATATGGGCTGGAGCAGTAGATCTGTACTGTCTCTTTTCCTGCCATATCTCCTGTGTTAGTTACTTTTACTTTGAATGTGTAAGTTGTAGTCGCTGCGTCATAGGACATCTTCATATTGCTGTATTTGAAATCGGTATAGGAAAGTCCGTATCCGAATGGGAAGGCTACTTCTTCTCCGTATGCGTATTCCCCAGCATTTCCAGTTCCCATAACATAGTCTTCGTAGCGGGTTTCATAGTATTTGTATCCCACATAAATGCCTTCCTGATAGATCATATAAGTACTTGCATTGGCTGGAATCACCCCTTCCTCATACCCTGCGTAGGTAATCGGTGTAAAGTTTTTCATAGCAAGACTGGATAAGTTGTCATAGCAGTATGTGTCCACCAGACTTCCGGATGGATTGATCTTACCTGCAAGGATTTCTGCCACTGCATCGGTACCTGCAATACCAACACCGCCAATCCAGAGAGCCGCATCCACATCATACTCGTTGTTCTGTAAGAAATCTACCTGAAGAGGGTTGGATGTATTCAGTAAAATAACGATTTTCTTTAATTTTCCCTCATCCTTTAATGCCTTTAATCCAGCCAGCATTTCTCTTTCGCTGTCTGCAAGGGCAAGATAGTTGTATTCCTGGTATTCGCTGTCGGCACCTTCTCCACCCACACGGGATAATCCTACAACAGCCGCATCATTATATTCTTCTACAGAAGTCATTACTTCTTTTGTGTAAGAAGACCAAGGTGCTTCCTGCACTGCTGCGCCGCCGGAGAAACCGCCGTCGTTACGCACATACTGGGCGCCGTCTCCCTCTTTGTAGAAGTTCCAAAGTGTCTCGTTTACGGAAAGACCAGCCATTTCGCAAGCCGCTTTTAAGTCATTGGCTTTGGAGGCATCTACGTTAGCAGATCCTGTTCCGCCGTACACAAGATTAACAGAGGAGGTAGAAAATAAACTGATCTTTGCTCCTTCTGCCAAAGGTAAGGTTTTCTGTGCATTTAAGAGAAGTGCTGCACCCTCTCCTTCCACCTGTTTTACCAGTTCGTATCCACGTTCATTTCGCTCTTTTTCTGTGGCAAAATCGCTTTCATAATAAATCGCATTTGGATCTTCATTTTGGAGTTTCCAGAAAGATCCTCCTACGAATAATGCTACCGTATTATCAAAAATACTCAATACGATAAGCAACGCTACCATGACGATGGCAAGAGGTGCACTAATGATAGTCAGCCCCTTCCAAGGTCTTGTAGCACGTCTTCTTGCTTTTTTGTAAGCCTTTTTCTCTGCTTTTTTCAAAGCCTTCATTTCCTTTGTGTTTTCCATATCCTTTTCCTTTACAAAATCAAAGTTGACTGTGAGAAATGCCCTCCTTCTTTGTCCCGTCTCTTTGTCCTTTGGCATTTCTTCGTTTCTGAGTTGCTTAGGCTACATCCAGTTAGAACTGTCGCCCTTTGTCATTTTATATTCCGGTCTCAGCTTTTGGGTCTTGTAAATTACAGCACTGTCGGTATATTCCCCTGCTCTTACTTCCAGACGGTTGGTTTCCTCCATCGGTATTTTGAATTTAAATACCTTTTCGCCCTTCTTGGTTTCTACTAACTTGCCGTTGTTATAGAGTGATACTTCCTTCAAAGTGGAGTACACGGTAATTTCTGTCTTTTTACCCGGACGATACTCAAATCGTTTGCCGCAAAGGTGTACGAACGGTGTATCTGTCCAGTAAGCCTTGTAAAGATAGAAACTGTCTTTCTTTATGGTTCGGTCAAAATTCACCAAACCTTTATGGTTCATGCCGGCTTCTCCGCCCTGATCTCTGGCATCTGCCGCGAAATCAAACATATTCCACACATAGTTGCCCCACATAAATGGATGACGTTCAAAACATTTCAGCATATACTCGTGGTAAATTGCCTGATATTCTTCGGTATTGTCTCCTCTTCTTGGTCTGTGAGAGTGAAGATTTGGCATTCCCTCCGCACCGTACTCAGAAAAACCGATACAACGGTTTGGATACAGTCTTCTCCAAAGCCAAAGCCATGCATCGTTTAAGAAAAAGCCCGGCACATACCATCCAAGATACAGGTTCCAAGCCACAATATCAGAAATATGAGCCACCGGATGCCAATGTGGACACATGGCAAAACATGCCAATGTGGTTGGTCTTGTAGGATCCAATTCCTTTACAAAGGCATTTAACTTGTGATGATTATCCAACATATCCTTCTTGTGCTGTGCGCCAGAAATCGTAATCTCATTAGAAAGTCCCCAAGTGACAACACAAGGATGATTGTAATTTTGAACAATCAGCTCCTTCATCTGAGAGAAGGTATTTTCCCTTCCATTTGGCAGGTGTTCGGAAATATAAGGAATCTCTGCCCACACAACCATACCATAACGGTCACAGAGATCATAAAAATACTGGTCATGCTGATAGTGCGCCAGACGAATGGTATTGGCACCTACCTCCCGAATCAGTTCCATATCTCTCTCATGATGTTCTCTGGTGATGGCATTTCCAATTTCCTTGAAATCCTGATGGCGTGATACGCCGTGCAGTGGATAAGATCTTCCATTTAAGAAAAATCCCTTGTCCTTGTCAATGTAAAAACTTCTCACACCGCAGTTGGCTGTGATTTCGTCCTTTACTTCTCCATCTACCGTAAGTACCGCCTTTACACGGTAGAGGTAAGGGTCTTCCACCCCATCCCACAGATGTACCTGTTCCACAAAAAGCTCGGTGTCGCAGCCTTTTCCTTCTGCAACCAAACGTCCCTCTGCGTCATAGAGGCTGACAAGAATCTCTCCCTCTTTTACATTGGTCCAAGTCTCCACCCGAACCTTAGCATTATCTCCCTTTACCTCCGGTGTCACCTTTATTCCAGGGCCACCAGCGTAATCCAGATCAAAATGCTCTTTGGAAACGATCAGAAGTTCCACCTCTCGGTAAATACCGCCATAAAAAGTGAAATCTGCCTTCTGTGGGTACACGCGGTCATTCACGCTGTTATCCACTTCCACCAGCAGTTTGTTTTCCTCTGTCAATTCCTCTGTCACATCCACACGAAAGGTGGAATAACCGCCATGGTGTGTTACGACTTCTTTGTCATTTACAAAAACTTTGGCACTGGCATTCACTCCGTGAAACTGGAGATATACCCGCTGCCGCTCTTCCGCAAACTGCGGTTTGGCAAATGTGGTTGCATAGGTAAGCGTTCCTCGCCAATAGTCATTTCCCCCATCCTGTCCATCTTTTCCATTCCAGGTATGAGGCAAATCCAACGCTGTCACATTTCCAGCCTGATCTGTAAAATGCCAGCCCTTCATCAAACTTATGATTTGTCTCATTGATTTCCTCCATGTGAAGTATTTGTTAAAATTATATCAACAAGAAAATTTAAATCAATAGCCCTTACATAAGTGGTCAAAAAAAGGACCTAAGTGGTCACTCGGTCCTCTCTTCTATAATCGGGATTAACATTTTTAGGGAAAAGCATCCATCCTCCTCATTGATGGTCAAATGACCATCGTATTTGCTAAGGGCATAGCGGATAGAGCGAATCCCAAATCCATGATATTTTTTGTCTGATTTTGTGGTGACAGGAAGTTCCTCCTCGTACACCAGTTTCTTCTCCAACGGATTAATAATATTGATCACCAAAAATTTCTGCTGTCGGTAGATCAGCACATCGATCTGACGCTTATCCTGATTGCGAAATTTCTGCACTGCCTCAATAGCATTGTCGATGGCATTTCCAAGAATGCTGTACAAATCAAAGGGATTGATAAAATCCATCTGGCTTCCGTCCGCCACACAGGATACCACGATGCCCCTATCCTTACAGTATAGGCTCTTCTCCGTCAAAATGGTATCCAATACTTCATTTCCCGTCTTTACGATATTCTCATAAATCTGCACCGTCTCGTCAAGCTCATCCAAATACTTGTCCCGCTCCTCCTTACTGGCAGTGCGAAGGGCGCGGATATGGTGCTTCATGTCGTGGCACTTTTGATTAATCAACGCGATATTTTCCCTACTTATCTCATAATACGCCTGTTCCTTTTTCAGCAGCATATTCATCATATCCAATTCCTGCCGCATCTTCATATTTTTAAAAATCTCATTTTGCAAGTATAAAATAATCAGACAGATGGACTGACACAAGAAGAGAAAGAGCCAGTTATTCTTTGCTGTATTGATTCTTTGCAGTTCCGGTGAGATACCAAGAAGCTGTACAATACCAAAAAGCAAGATTCCAGAACCCATCTGCCTTGGTCCCAAGGATAACTTGCGATCCGCTGCCATCCAGATGGAGATAGTGCGAGCCATGGTAAATAGAATCAAGCTGTAGAGCACCGCCATGCCGATGGGTGCCACCTCTGGATTTCTCAAAATGGCATCCGTACGAAAATGAGCGATCACAGACCAAAGTTCCGTAGTCATTTGCCAGATTGCGCAGGACCAAAGAGCCTGGTACACCGCCGCCGTATAGGATAATTCCCAACAAAAGTACTGAAACAGACACATCAGTGCCGTCAAGAGAATGCGGATGGTACATTCTACCTTATATCCAGCATTCCATCCTACCTTCCAAAAAAGCAGTGTCAGCAAAAAAATACCGCCTAGAAAAAAGACAATTCTCTTTTCAAAATTCTCCCGCCGTTTTAAGGAACAGGAAAAGGTCACTCCTGCGCCCCAGAAGGATAATTGACTAATCCAAAATAAGCTCATCGATTGCCTCCCATATACTCCGTCAAGGCCTTCAAGAATGCCGCCTTATTTCTGCGGCTGATTTCCAGCTCATAGCCTCCCACCACAGCGATATTTTTCTTTACCTCCGACACATGCATCAAATTCACAATATACCAGTGATTGCACCGGATAAAGGGATATCCCGAAAGCAGCTCCTCGGCACTTTGCAGCGTCCCTCGCAACATATATTCTCCCTCCTCGGTGTGATAATGAAGCATTCGGTTTTGCACTTCCACAAAGTAAATCTGCTTTGCCTCCAGCTTCTTCACGCCGTCCGGCAGATTCAGCACAATGGGATTTAACGTCTTTTTTTGCACACGTTTTAATGCCCTTGTCATCTTGGTTGAAAACGTATAATAGTTGATGGGTTTCATGACAAAATCCAAGGCTCCAACGGAATAGCCATGAATGGCGTAAGATGCCATGTTGGTGATAAACATAAGCACCACATCCTCGTCTGTCTCCCGGATTTTCTCAGCGGTCTCCATTCCATTGACCTTCGGCATCTCAATATCCAACAAGATCACATCGTACTTTGGCTGATACTCCTCCAAAATCTCTGCTCCGTCCTGAAAAACAGAAATCTGAAACTCCATCTCATATTCCTTGCCATACTGTACTAAAAACTCCTGCAGTTGATGAGAAAATTCTTTTTCATCCTCAACAATCGCTATATGATACATTCTATTTCTCCTCTATTGTCCTTTTAGTGTCCCGCTTCATAAAGCTGTGCATAGACACCACCAGTCTCCAACAATTCCTTGTGGCTTCCTTCCTCTGCCACACCCTCCTCGGTCAGTACGATAATTCGCTCTGCATTGCGGATGGTAGAAAGTCTATGGGCGATCACAATGGTGGTTCGATTCTTCGCCAAAGCCTCCAAGGATTCCTGTACCACCTTCTCACTCTCATTGTCCAGTGCAGAGGTAGCCTCATCAAAGATTAAAATCGGTGGATTTTTTAAGAACACTCTGGCAATAGAAATCCTCTGTTTCTGTCCTCCGGAGAGCTTCACACCTCTCTGTCCAATATCTGTGTGATATCCATTTTCCAGATTCATAATAAAATCGTGGGCATTGGCCGCCTTGGCAGCTTCCATTACTTCCTCATCGGTAGCATCAGGCTTTCCGTAACGGATATTTTCCATAATGGTACCTGCAAAAAGATATACATCCTGCTGTACCATACCGATGCGGTTTCTCAAATCTTTCAATTTCACATTGCGAACATCATGACCATCCAGAAGGACATTTCCCTCTGTCACATCATAAAATCGAGGAATCAGACTGCAAAGAGTGGTCTTTCCAACACCGGAACTTCCCACCAGTGCCACATATTCCCCTGGTCTTATATGAATATTTACATCTTTAAATACCTTCTCTTCCACATCCTGGTAGCCAAAGGTAACATTCTTAAATTCAATCTCTCCATCCACATGTGGAAGGGCTAATGCATCCTCTTTATCCACAATATCTGGCTCGATTTCCACCATCTCGCAAAAGCGAGTGTAGCCACTGTAACCATTCTGGAACTGTTCCGTAAAATTAATCAATTTCTTGATTGGATCTGTAAACAGGTTAATATACAGCAAAAACGTCACAATATCTGCCGCAGACATCTGCTGTTTTGTCATTAAAAATGCTCCCACAATCAGGGAAATCACCGTAATCAATGTGGTGAGAAGATTTGTAATGGAATTGTACGTTCCCATATAGCGATAAGACCGTCTCTTAGATGCCACAAAGCGCTCATTTCCCTGACGGAATTTCTTCATCTCCTCTTCCTCGTTGGCAAAGGATTTTACCACGCGGATTCCCGCCAGACTATCCTCAATCTGACTGTTGATATCGGCGATACGAGCACGATTTGCCTTAAATGCCACCTTCATTTTTCGGTTCATAATATAAGCAAACACTGCCATAATCACCACTAGTACCATAGCGGTCTTCGCCAGCACTGGATTTACCGTATACAAAATAATGAAGGAACCGATGATCTTAATGAGAGAGATCACAATATCCTCTGGACCATGATGCAAAAGTTCTGTAATATCAAAAAGATCAGATGTGACTCTAGAAAGCAGATGTCCCACTTTCTGGTTATTAAAAAAATTAAAGGACAATTTCTGATAATGTCCAAAAATCACATTTCGCAGGTCTCGCTCAATGTAGCATCCCATCATATGACCGTAATAAGCAATAAAATAGTTACAGCCCGATTCCACTGCCACCAACACTACCATAAGGATACCTAATTTTGTAATGGTAGCCACTGCCGTCTGGGTATCAAAATACACCACATTGGAAGTGATGTAGCGCACAATCAGTGGAATGGCCAGTGTCACTGCTGCCCCAATCATGGCAAAAAGCATATCCGCCATAAATAAGCCAATATATGGCTTGTAATAAGAGAGCAGTCCCTTGATTCTGTTTGTTTCCTTTTGTTTTTTCTTCTCCATGTTGTCTCCTTAAAGAAAATAAGCAGTGGCGTGTAGCAAATACATCGGCTGCTTATCTTCTATTCTCATGCTATTTTGTTAAGATTCTCTTGAACCGTTAAATTCCTTTGAAATATTGTTGTTGACCTTGTTGGCAAGGGCAGAAAGACTATATAATTCCTCCTCCGTAAAGCCATCAAATACAATCTGACTGATTCGACGGTGTACTTCCTCCACATCCTGGGCAACCTGCATAGCAGTATCTCGCATCAAAATGTGCACACACCGTCTGTCATGCTCATCGTGCACCATATCAATGATATTCTTCTTGTAAAGGCGATTCAACGACTGTGACACATGCCCCTTGGTAAACAATCCAATATCCACAATATGCTTCGAAGTATTACACTCCCCGGCATTGCGAAGATACTGCAATATCTGTACATCTATCTTACAAAGATCATATTTTTTACGAACATCCGTCAATTCTTTTTCGAATAATTTGCGAAAACGAGCGCCGTTTAAAAATAGTTCTACTGCTTGTTCCATAATACTATAACACCTCACATTTTCTCTTGTGAAATTATAACCCTATTCCTCGAAAAAAGTCAACAAAGGAAGGGATTTAAAACGGGCAAAGTTCACTTTAAAACGGGGCATCGACCTTCCTCGATGCCCCGCATTGCTTTTGTGCTATTTTGACATATCTCTGGATTTATCCGCGCAGGCTTTCATGGCCTCCATAACACTGGTACGAAATCCTCTTTCCTCCAGCTTTGCCACCGCATCGATGGTGGTTCCTCCCGGAGAACACACCATATCCTTTAATTCTCCCGGATGTTTTCCTGTCTCCAGCACCATCTTCGCGGAACCAAGAACAGACTGAGCTGCAAATTTGTATGCCTGGGCTCTTGGCATTCCTTCCCTCACTGCCGCATCCGCCATGGCTTCAATAAACATAAAAACGTAGGCTGGACTGGAACCGCTGACAGCGGTTACCGCATCCATCATAGATTCTGGCACAATTTCGCTCTTTCCAAAACTGTTAAAAATGTCCACCACATCCTGAATTTCCTCTTCTGTCATGGACTGACTTGGACAGATGGCTGCCATTCCTTCTCCCACCATAGCTGGAGTATTTGGCATTACCTTCGTAATCTTCATTTCTCTGCCAAAAGCTCTTGTTACACTCTCAATGGACTGTCCCGCTGCAATCACCACGATCACCACATTTTCCTTCACCATATCTTTGATTTCTTTGATGACACCGGCATAAAAATGTGGTTTTACACTGAGTACCAAAATATCGCTTTTTTTCGCCACTTCCCCGTTATCTAAGGTAGTGTTGACACCGTACTGTTCCTTTACCTTAAAAAGCGCTGCCTCGCTGATGTCTGACACAATAATCTGTTCTTTTTCCACCAGTCCGGCTCCCACAATGCCGCCCATCATGGCACCGCCCATATTTCCACTTCCAATAAATCCAATTGTTTTCTTCATGTTGTCAATCTCCTTTCGTTGCACTTAAACTATATCTAAAATCCCTGCTCCGTTCTCTCAATAATCTCATCCTGCAATTCTTTGCTAAGATTTCGAAAATGATCGGAATAGCCTGCCACACGCACAATCAGATCTTTGTATTCTTCTGGGTGTGCCTGGGCATCCAACAGAGTTTTTCTATCAATGACATTAAATTGAATGTGATGTCCATCCATCTTAAAGTAGACTCGAATCAGATTTGCCAGATTTCGAAGTCCCTGTTCCCCCGCCAACACGGAAGGGGTAAATTTCTGATTCAATAAGGTACCGCCCGTCTGCAGATGATCCATCTTACTGCAGGAGCGAATCACCGCCGTCGGTCCATGTACATCTGCCCCTTTTTCCGGAGAAATGCCCTCGCTGACCGGTTTATGCGCCCGCCGTCCGTTGGCAGAGGCCAACATCACTTCACCAAAATAGACATGGCAGGTGGTTGGAAGCATATTAATCCGCCAATGTCCATTTCTCATGTTCGGACGTCCGGTAATCAAATCCTTGTAGTAGGTAAATACCTCCTGCATGATAGCATCTGCATAGGCATCGTCATTTCCGTACTTTGGCGTCTTTCTGGAAACCAGATTATAAAGAAGCACATGTTCTTCCCCTTGGAAATCATCTTCCATTGCTTTCATCAGTTCTCTCATAGTAAAGCGTTTCTTATCGAAAACGTTATATTTAATGGAGGCAAGACAATCGGTGATAGTTCCAATTCCTACCCCCTGCAAATAGTTGGTGTTATATCTGGCACCACCGGCATTGTAGTCTTTTCCCGCTGCAATGCAGTCGTCTGTGAGAATCGAAAGAAATGGTGCCGGCATATATTTGGCATAAATCTGGGTAATCAGGTTGCTTCCCTTTACCTTGATATCTGCAAAATATGCCATCTGTTTCTTGTAGGCTTCAAACAGAGCCTCATAGCTTTCAAATTCCTCTACATTTCCAAGGGAAAGACCCAACTGTTTTCCTGTCACTGGGTCAAGTCCATTGTGCAAGGTAATCTCCAGTATCTTTGGAAGATTAAAATAGCCCTGCAAAATATAGGCTTCCCGACCAAAGGCTCCCGTCTCTACGCAGCCAGAAGTACCGCCTCTTCTGGCATCCTCCAGTGTTTTTCCTGCATTTAACAGTTCCTGCACAATGGCTTCCGTATTGTAAAAGGCAGGCTGTCCCCATCCCTTTGCGGCAATTTCACAGGACCGCAGTAAAAAGTCATCCGGGGTTTTCTTGGAAATCTGTACGTTGGAGGATGGCTGCAGCAGTTTCATCTCGTCCATGGTGTCCAAAATCAGATAGGATACTTCATTGACCCCATCCTGTCCATCTGCTGTAATTCCACCCGTATTGATATTGGCAAAATCGGTGTATGTGGAAGATTCCTTCAGAGTAATGCCAACCTTTGGCGGTGCTGGCTGGTTATTAAATTTTACCCAGAGACATTCCAACAATTCCTTTGCCTGCTCCCGATTTAAGATGCCCTCTTCACAGTCTTTTCTATAAAATGGTATCAAGTGCTGATCCAACCGTCCCGGCGAATAGGAATCCCAAGGGTTTAACTCTGTGGTAACCCCCAGATGAACAAACCAGTACATCTGAATGGCCTGCCAATAGGTTTGTGGTCTATGGGCTGGCACAACAGCACAGTTTTTGGCAATCTGCATCAGCTCCTCTTTTCGCGTTGGATCCGCTTCCTTTTCTGCCATCTCCAAGGCAAGTCTTTCATAGCGTTTTCCAAGAATCATAATGGCATCACACATAATGCTCATTGCACTTAATTCATCTCTTTTTTCCAACGCCTCCGGATCATTTAGATAATCCAACTTCTCCATAGCATCTTGAATGTCCTTTTGATAGTCCAAAAAGCCCTTGGCATAGATTTTTTCTGAACCTACGGTGTGACCTGGTCCACGCTGTTCCATAAATTCTGTAAAAATTCCCGCCTCGTAGCAATCCCTCCACTGGGGTGACATATGATTTAGAATTTTATGGCGAACGGATCGTTTCTCCCAAAACGGAATAATCACTTCTTCCTGTTTTTTTCTGTCTTCCTGAGATACCTTAAAACAGATTAGCTCCCTGTCATTCATCACATCCATATCCTGCAGTGTATGACAGCAAAGCTCCGGAAAGGTTGGTGTAGATTGCGGTCCTGCTCCCTTGTCCCCCACAATCAGCTCTCCATCTTCGATGGTAATGGTCTTTCTCTCAAAAATTTCTTTCATAGAGAGAGCCCGCAGCTCTGGAATAGAAACTTCTCCCTCATACTTTTCATAAGCCTCTGTCATCAGCAGCGCCCGCTCCATAAAAATATGCGGCACTGTCTCCTCGCTCTGTTTTCGAAGTTTTTTGATTCTCTCATTCATTCCCCGCAGTTCCATCTTTAGCCTCCAATTTTCACATCTATAAATCCATGCTGTTCCCACAACTGTCTCAGTTGTTCCATCTTTTCCGAATCTGGTACCGAAAATCCAGCACCCTCGTATGTTCGCCCCAATTTGGCATATTTGCTGCTTCCCGTGTTGTGATAAGGGAGTAGATTCACCTTGGGATACCCGATTTTTTCTTTTATATAGGAAATCATGGCCAACGTGTCCTCATCCTCTTCATTTACCGATTGTATCACAGGGATACGGATATTTAAATTAGCATTTTGTGATGCCAAATATTCCAAATTGGAACGTATCTTCCCGTTGGAGACCCCAGTATAATATCTATGTTTCTCTTTCTCCATTATTTTTATGTCGTATAAAAATAGATCCACATAGGGTAGCAGCCGTTCAAAATGTTCCTTCGGTGCATAGCCACAGGTATCCACCGCTATGGAAATCCCATGATTTTTTAAACATTGGCACAATTTTTCCACATAATCCATATTCTGTGTCATCACTTCTCCACCGGATAGGGTAACTCCTCCGCCGGACTGTTCATAAAACACCTGATCCTGCAGTAAAATCTTCACCAGTTCTTCTATATCATAGGTTTTTCCCGCCACTTCCCGGTTATTTTCCAGACAGTAATCCCCACATTCTCCACAGGAAAGACATTTTGCCGAATCCGTCACTGCAATTTTTGCTGTTTTTTCGTTTTTTCTGGTCTGTTCTTCTTTTTCGCTTTGTTTTGAAACACAACCTTCTCCTATCCCAACTTCCTCCAGAGAGATGGCATTTTCCCTACAGCCTCGGATGCAGTATCCGCAGCCAGTACATTTTTCCCGATCAAAGAGCAGTTCTTTCTCATACCTTTGACTTTCTGGATTATGACACCAATGGCAGTGTAAAGGACAACCCTTAAAAAAGACCGTGGTTCGAATTCCCGGCCCATCATGTACAGAAAATTTTTGGATATTCAAAATGTAGGGATTTTTCATAACGGCATGCTCCTCTTCCTCTCGATGTTCCTTCGCCATCCACATCGCTGCAAATTAGCTTTATTATAGAATCTTTCCAAAATCTTGTAAAGCGTGGGATTTTGTGATAAAGTTTCGATTACAGTGTCAAAAATTGAAAAAGTTGAAATCTCCTATTGACTTTATCATGGTAGAGTGCTACTATAACAAAGCAACTTACTTGCAACGGAAATAAAAAGATAGGAGATTATAAAAATGAAGATGATGAAACGATTTTTAGCGATTATGATGAGTATGGTCATGTTATTATCCCTGGCCGCATGTGGAAATTCTGGAAGTAACGAGGAAGGTACCACAGGGAAAGCGGATCAGACCGACATGGAATATGTGAAAGAAAAAGGCACTTTAGTGATCGGTATCACAGACTTCGCACCGATGGATTACAAAGATGACAAGGGCGAATGGATCGGATTTGATGCTGATATGGCAAAAGCTTTTGCAGAAAGCCTTGGGGTAACAGCAGAATTTGTAGAGATCGACTGGGACAACAAGATTTTAGAGTTAAACGGCAAGAGCGTTGACTGTATCTGGAATGGTATGACATTGACAGACGAAGTAAAATCCTCCATGGATTGCTCCGAAGCATACTGCAACAATGCACAGGTTGTCATCGTACCTAGCGACAAAGCAGCAGATTACCAGACCGTAGAAAGTCTTTCTGATCTTACTTTTGCAGTGGAAGCCGGAAGTGCCGGAGAAGCAGAAGTAAACGCATTAGAGCTGAACAGCACACCAGTGAAAGATCAGGCAAGTGCTCTTATGGAGGTAGCTGCAGGTACTTCTGATGCAGCAGTTATCGATTCCCTTATGGCAGCTGCCATGGTTGGAGAAGGTACTGGATACGCGAACTTAACTTACACAGTAGGTCTCAACAGCGAAGAATACGGCGTAGGTTTCCGTCAAGGTTCTGACCTTGTAGCCGCCCTCAATGATTTCTTTGCCGCTTCCTACAAAGATGGTTCCATGGCAGCATGTGCAGAGACATACAGTGTACAGGCCGCTTTGATCGAACAGTAAATCTTTGATCCATGACGCTAAGATACATAGAATAAGTTTTCTTACAAAAGCATCTTGGAATCTCACATCATAACATAAAGATAAAATAGAGGGTGGCACATCCACTCTCTATTTGTGCGATTAAAGACAAGCATCATCTTATCTTTTGACTCTATAAAAACAGAAAGCAGGAAAAATTATGGAACTGATTATGCAGCAGATGCCGACGGTCATTCAGGCCTTAAATGTCGGCTTTTTACAGACATTAAAACTTTTCTTTGTCACTTTAGTGGGCTCTATACCACTGGGACTCGTGATTGCCTTTGGCTCTATGTCCCGCTTCAAACCATTAAGCTACTTAACGAAGATTATTGTTTGGATTATTCGCGGTACTCCTCTGATGATCCAGCTCTTAATTATCTATTATTTCCCTGGTCTCGTTCTTGGAAACAATATTTGGGGCAGCGGAGAGGACGGTCGTTTTATGGCAGCGGCTATCTCCTTTATCTTTAACTATGCCTGTTATTTTTCTGAGATATACCGAGCAGGAATCCAGAGTGTTCCAAAGGGACAGGAAGAAGCCGGACTTGTTCTTGGCATGACAAAGAGCCAGATTTTCTTTAAGATCACCCTGTTACAGATGATCAAACGCATCGTTCCTCCTATGTCCAATGAGGTTATCACACTGGTAAAAGATACTTCCCTCTCCCGCATTATCGCTCTTCAGGAGATTATTTGGGCAGGACAGGCATTTATGAAAGGTTCCATGGGCATCTCCGGTGCCATCTGGCCACTTTTCTTCACCGCCTTTTATTATCTGATTTTCAACGGCATTGTTACGGTTTTACTGGGCAAACTAGAGCAGAAACTGGATTACTTTAGATAGGAGAACTTCACATGGCAATATTAGAAATTGAAAATATACAAAAAAAATTCGGAAAAACAGAGGTGCTAAAGGGCATTGATTTCTCTCTGGAAAAGGGCGAGGTAGTTTCCATCATCGGCTCCTCTGGAAGCGGAAAGACCACCCTGCTTCGCTGTCTCAACTTTCTGGAACGACCTGACAGCGGAATCATTCGGGTAAATGGAGAAACCTTATTTGATGCGTCAGACCGAAAAACACAATTAGAATCCGAGATCCGCAAAAAAAGGCTGCATTTTGGTCTGGTATTTCAAGGATTTAACTTGTTTCCACAGTATACTGCACTGGAAAATGTGATGCTGGCAAAAGAACTTCTGGCAAAGGAACAGCCAGACTACAAAGTCAGAAAAAAAGAAATGCAGGAAGAAATCAAGCAGGAAGCCATCCACTATCTAAAACAGATGGGACTGGCTGACCGCATGAACAATTATCCACACCAGCTCTCCGGCGGTCAGCAGCAGCGTGTCGCCATCGCCCGCGCTTTGGCTCTTCACCCAGATATTCTCTGCTTTGACGAACCAACTTCCGCTCTGGACCCAGAATTAACTGGAGAAGTGTTAAAAGTTATGAAGGAACTGGCAGAACAGAATACCACCATGATTATCGTCACCCACGAGATGTCCTTTGCCAAGGAAGTTTCCAGTCAGGTGATTTTCATGGACGATGGACACATCTGTGAACAGGGTACACCGGAGGAAGTCTTTGACCATCCAAAGGAAGCCAGAACAAAGCAGTTCTTAAAAAGTTTTCATCAATACTAAAAAAGTCATGCTCTTCCTTGATACCCCTTCCATAAGGGTGATATCAAAGGAGAGCATGACTTTTCTTTCGGCATTTTACGCCTTTTTTATTCTTCTCTCATGCGATCAATGATGGCATTGGCTTTTTCGTAGATTTCCTCTGCAGGAGTTCCTATGTAAAACTCTCCGTTTTCGTAGAGAATCTTTCCATTTACCATGGTCATCTTCACATTCTGTTTGCTGCCGCTGTATACGATATTTTTGCGAATATTGTTCAGTGGCTGCATATTTGGCTGATGCAGATCGATCATAATCAAATCTGCAAATTTGCCCTCTGCCAGAATATCTGCGTCGGTAAGACCCATACAGTAGGCCCCTTCCACGGTAGCCATGCGAAGTACATCGTAGGCACTGACTGCGGATGCGTCCTTTTCCTTGATTTTTGCAAGACCTGTCACTAAGAACATCTCCCGGAACATGTCCAGACAGTTGTTGCTGGAAGGACCGTCCGTACCGATGGCCACATGAATGTTCTTTTGCAGCATATCCTGAATTGGCGCAATTCCACTGGCCAATTTCATATTGGAGCCCGGATTGGTTACCACACAGATTCCTTTCTCCGCCAAAATGTCCAAATCTTCCTCGGTCATATGGATACAGTGATAGTAAGTACCGCCGTACTCCAACAAGCCAAGGTCGTTGAAAAGCTGGGTTGGTGTCTTTCCATAACGTTCCAGACATCCCTCCACCTCTGACTCACTCTCGGAGCTGTGGGCACAGATTGGTGCCTGATATTTTTTAACTAACGCTGCCAACTGTTCCAAATTCTCATAGGAGTTGGTATATTCTGCGTGAAAACCAAGCTGAAATGTCACCAGTTCCTCTGGATTATTGTATTTGTTATACCATTCCTCCAGGCCCTCAAAGGACTGGGAAAAGTTGTTCAAACCTCCTACCATAACGGTTCGAAAACCGGTGTCGTAGGATGCCTGTGCAATGGTATCCGGTGTCAGATACATATCAAAATTGGCGGTAATACCACTGGTAAGGTATTCCATAATAGCCAATTTGGACAGATGATAAATATCATCTGGTGTCAATTTCGCCTCCATTGGGAAAATCTGCTCATTCAGCCAGGAAAGCAGGGGCAGATCATCGGCATAGGAGCGCAAAAATGTCATAGCGGAATGAGTATGGGCATTTTTGAAGCCCGGCATAATCACATTTCCCTTGGCATCGATTTCTCTTCCCCAACAGGTCTCCGGTTCCCTCTGCGCCAGTTCCTCACTGGTGAGACCTGGTCCCACATAGGAAATACGATTTCCCTTTACATGGACTTCCCCAAAGAAAATATCCTGTTCCTCCGCCATGGTAAGGATTCTGGCGTTGTAAATTCGAATATTCACACTGTCACCTCCTGCTTTATTTGTCTCCAAATAACTTCTTCAGATTTTCTTTAAATGGTGGGCGTACAATTCCTTTTTCTGTGATAATACCAGACAGAAGTTCATGGTCTGTCACATCAAAGGCAGGATTAAAGCATTTTACTTCTGCAAGAGCCATTGGCTGTTCATAGAATTTGGTGCGGATTTCGTCCTCATCACGAAGCTCAATAACAATGTCATCTCCTGTTGGACAATTTAAATCGATGGTAGAGCTTGGTCCCAGTGTGTACACTGGAATGCCATAGTGTTTTGCAAGGATTGCCACACCGCTTGTTCCAATCTTATTGGCGAAATCGCCATTGGCTGCAATACGGTCACAGCCCACGAAACATGCCTGCACCCATCCATTTTTCATCACCATACTTGCCATGTTATCACAGATCAATGTTACATCCACGCCTGCCTTCTGTAATTCATAGGAAGTCAGTCTTGCGCCCTGTAATAATGGTCTTGTCTCATCTGCAAATACTTTTACATTGATTCCTTTTTCCTTTGCTATCAGCATAGGACCGATGGCTGTTCCGTAGCGAGATGTTGCCAGAGGACCTGCATTACAATGTGTCAATACACCATCACCCTCTTTTAATAAAGAAAGACCATATTCGGAGATTGCCTTACACATGGCAATGTCTTCTTCCTGAATCGCAACAGCCTCATCACCAATCAGTTCCACGATCTCAGCCACAGATTTGTCTTTGTTGGCAAGGATCATTTTCTCGATACGATTCACTGCCCAGCTTAAATTTACTGCGGTTGGTCTGGAGGAGTTGATATACTCCTTCGCTTCCTTCCACTGTGTAAAGAAACTGTCAAAATCTTCCGCCTCAATCTGCTGTGCCAGACAATACATGCAGTATCCTGCACAGATACCGATGGCTGGTGCCCCACGTACTGCCAAAGATTTGATGGCATCGTACATCTCCTTTGCGGTGGATAAAGTCAAACATTCTAACACGTTAGGCAGTTTTGTCTGGTCAATGATCACCACACTCTTTCCATCTTCACTCATGTGAACATTTTCTGCTAAAATTTCAAATTTTCTGCTCATTTGTTTTCCATCCTTTTTCCTATAAATATCTGTCCAAACATTATACCGAAGAATAGAGGTATGTTCAAGAATAACTCTTGACATTTTACATATAATATTTTATTATACCCTGTAATAAGTTTTCCGAAAACCGATTATGTAGTTTGAGTATTTTATTTTACGGTTTTTAAAACAATTACGTTAATTTATTGGAAACAGTTTTGTTTCCAGCCATTGATATAAGAAGGAGGTATCTTTATGCAAGCAAATATGATTTTACAGACCAACCACACCGCCAAGAACCGGACTCATTTTCATATTAAGGATCCCGGCAGTGCTATCACTCATTTTATTGGCTTTCTCTTTGCCCTATGTATGACACCTGTGATGCTGTCCCACTGCCTTCGCCTTAACGCTTCTCTCTCTCAGACAGCGAGCCTTGGCATCTTTATGGGAAGCATGATTTTACTCTACGGTGCCAGCACCGCCTACCACACCTTTGACATTTCTCCAAAGAGTAACAAGATTCTAAAGAAGCTGGATCATATGATGATCTTTCTTTTAATTGCAGGCTCCTACACACCAATCTGTGTTATTAGCCTTCCCGGACAGCGCGGTACGTTTCTTCTAAGTCTCGTCTGGATTATGGCGGCAATCGGCATGTTCTTTAAACTTTGCTGGGTTACCTGTCCAAAGTGGGTGTCCTCTGTAATCTATATCGCCATGGGGTGGCTCTGCATTCTAGCCATGCCTCAGATTATTGCCAACCTCTCCGCTCCCGCCTTTTTCTGGTTGCTGCTCGGTGGCATTATTTATACTGTGGGCGGCGTGGTCTATGCACTGAAGCTACAGGCCCTCAATCATCGCTTTCCTCACTTTGGTTCCCACGAGATATTCCATCTCTTTGTGATGGCAGGAAGTTTTTGTCATTTTATTGTAATGTATCAGTATTTATTATCCTAATTGTCCAAAAATTTATCCGTATCCATCATTGAAAATGTGCAAAAAGTCTTTTACAATAGAATTAAGATATCATTAGTTTGTTGTATTGCGGTCTTTTTCAGACAATTTTTATCATGGAGGTTTCGATATGTTAACAAAGATGATTGAATCATTAAAAAAGAACTCTCGTACTATCGTTTTCACAGAAGGAAGCGATAATCGAATCTTAGATGCAGCCACAAAGCTCACCGCAGAGGGCATTCTAAAGGTAATTCTTCTTGGCTCTGCAGAGGAAGTGACAGCAGCTGCCAAAGCTGGTGGATATGATATCAGCAGATGTGAGATCATCGATCCGTTAACCTATCCTAAGATGGATGCCATGGTAGCTGAGATGGTAGCTCTTCGAAAAGGCAAAATGACAGAAGAACAGTGTCAAGCAGCCCTCTCTAAGAGTAATTACTTTGGCACTATGTTAGTAAAGATGGGCGAAGCAGACTGTCTCTTAGGCGGCGCTACTTACTCCACTGCTGATACCATCCGTCCTGCACTTCAGCTGATCAAGACAAAACCAGGCAACAACATCGTAAGTTCCTGTTTCATTATGGTGAAAGGCGATGAGAAGTTAGCCATGGGTGACTGTGCTATCAATATCGATCCATCTGAGGATGATTTGGTAGAGATCGCTATCGAGTCTGCCAAGACAGCCAAAGTTTTCGGCATCGATCCAAAGGTTGCCATGCTTTCCTACTCTACTCTTGGATCTGGCAAAGGTCCTTCCGTTACAAAGGTAGCCAATGCCACAAAGAAGATTCGCGAGATTGCACCAGAATTAGCGGTAGAAGGTGAGATTCAGTTTGACGCTTCTGTTTCTCCAGAAGTTTCCAGCATCAAATGTTCCGGTTCCCCAGTGGCTGGTCAGGCAAACACCTTTATTTTCCCTGATATCAACGCTGGAAACATTGGTTACAAAATTGCCGCTCGTCTGGGCGGATACGTTGCAGTAGGTCCTGTTCTTCAGGGACTCAACGCACCAATCAATGATTTGAGCCGCGGATGTACCGCAGAAGAAGTATACAGCATGTCCATCGTTACTGCTGCACTTAGTATCCCAGAAGAGGAACCTTGTCCATACAGTGAAGAAGAGGTAGAATTTGTCACAAGAATTGTTCTTGAGACATTGAAAGCCGTTAAGAATTTAAAGAAATAATGCATTACGCATTCTAACAAAAAAGGGAGCCATAGCTCCCTTTTTTTTGTATCTACTTTTTTAAAAACAAGAAATATTTCTTGATATCAATTTAAAATACACCGCTGATAAAGATTTCAAATCCAATAAAGATTAAAATCAATCCACCGAGAATTTCTGCCTTATTGGAAATCTTCGTTCCAAAGTGTTTTCCAAGGCCAAGTCCTACGTAACAGATTACAAAGGTTACCACTGCAATGATCAGTGCACAGACAAGAGCCATGCCCCAGCCGTACTCTGCGATGGTAAATCCAACAGACAGGGCATCGATGGAGGTGGCAACCCCCTGAATCATCAGCTCATGCCAGCCCAGTTTTGTCTTTTCTACCTCTTCTTCGCCCCCCTTAATGCCCTCCATCAGCATTTTGCCGCCGATATAGGCCAATAAGAGAAGGGCAATCCATGGGATAAATTTCTGAAAAGCTTTAAAATACTGAAGGATGGTATGCACACAAAACCAACCTGCCATAGGCATAAAAGCCTGAAATCCTGCAAACACCCCAGCAATCTGACACATCTTTCCTTTTCCCATCTTAGGATCATTCAATCCATTTGCCAAAGAAACAGAAAATGCATCCATGGCAAGTCCCACTCCCAGCAGCATACTATTTAAAATAAATACCAAGTTCCACTCCATTGTTTTCCTCCTACTGTAACTGAATCTGCTTTAATACCGCTTCTACTGTAAGATCCATCTGTTTTTCTCTGTCAATCCAAGGTTCTCCATCCCCACTCTGCTCTCCATAATCCCCAAAGAAAGCATGACAGCCGCCGCCAATGGCAAGGCCGTATGTAGTTTCTGGAAGGTTTACCTTACATTCCTCATATTTTTCCAAATCTAACACCTGATCTTCGGATCCATAGAGGGAAATTACCTGTAATTCTGTCTGACTCAAATCTTCTTCTGAGTAAGCCGCCAATAAAATCAACCCCTTGTATTCATCGGCATGTGCAGCTGTGTAGGAAGCTGCCATAGCTCCTCCCAGAGAGTGACCTGCCATATACCAGTCTGCAATCTCTGGATACTGTTCCTTGATGCCCTTTGCCGCATCCTTATCAAGAACAGCCAAGTTCAGTGGCATCTCCACCAGTACACAGGCGATTCTCTGCTGTGCAAATTTCTGCATCAGTGGTGCGTAGGCCTTGTATTCCACCTTTGCCCCTGGGTAAAAGATCATTCCGGCAATCGGATTTTCCGGCATAAAAACAAGATCCCCATTCTTTTCTTCTGTTACTGTGACATTTTCATTGGAAGCTGTTGCAGCTACCGCCTCTTCCGTCGCATCATACCCACTTTTTACATAGACAAATCCCCCGATGATAACTACCGCTAAAAGCAGCGCCACGATACGAGTAATGTGTCGGTAGGTTTTTCCCTGCTTTTCTTTCTTTAAATTCTTCATTTACTGTAAACTCTCTCCTTTACATTATTTATTTGAAGCAAAAACATTCCCATTTTATCACATTTGTCATGTTTTTTTCTAATTTTCTACTTTAAAAATGCTTTTATTTTTTCCAGCTGTTCTTCCGCCACTTTTCTGCCCTTTTCATACACTTCCGTCAATTTCTCCGGCTGCTTTTCCATTCTTCCAATGTTAAGTGCCTCCTCTGGACAGATGACAAGTACCTTTCCCTTCTCCTCTTCTTTCTTAATAAAATCCAAAGTCTCATTGTACTGTTCATGGCGATGCGCCATAGTTTCCACCACATTCGGGTATTTTTTCAAAAACCATCGCATCAACGGCAAGGCTTTGTTTTTCTTTTTTGTATAGCCTCTCGGTTGTGTCAAGACTACGATATTTTTCTCATATCCCATGCTCTGGAAATATGCCAAAGGAATGGAATCGGAAATACCGCCATCTAACAGTTCCTTTTCTCCTATTTTTACAACGCGGGAAACCATCGGCATGGAGGCAGAAGCCCGAATCCATTCCAGATCATCCCCTCTTGTAGTCTCGCATTTATGATAAACCGGCTGCCCTGTGGCAACATCGGTACAAGTTACATAAAAATCTACTTTATTGCTCCGATAGGTTTCTTCATCAAATAAATCCAGTTTTTCAGGAATCTCATGGTAGCAAAATTCTGCGCCGTAAATATCTCCCGTTTTTATAAGAGAGCGGATTCCACCATATCTCGGATCCCTGGCATATGTAGTGGTATAGCGAAGCACACGTCCAATCTGACGAGATTTGTAATTGCAACCAAATGCTGCCCCGGCGGATACACCAATCACCCCATCTACCTGGATGCCCTGTTCCATCAAAACATCTATCACACCGGCTGTAAATAAGCCTCTCATGGCTCCGCCTTCTAAGATCATCCCTGTTTTCATACTGATTCCCCCTATTATCCTACATTAGAAATCTGCCCATGCTGATTTACCTATTATCCTACGCTAAAAATCTATCATCCTACACTAGAAAAAGCCGACCTTTCAGTCGGCTTTCCTGTCATAGATTATTCTATTATCTCTGAACACGTGCTCCTGCACCGCCCATGATAGCTTCTACTTCTTTCTTGCTTGCCATAGTTGTGTCACCTGGTGTTGTCATTGCTAACGCACCATGTGCTGCACCATAGTTTACTGCTGTCTCAGCATCACCTGTTGTCATAAGGCCATAGATAAGACCAGATGCAAAGGAGTC